>WGCP01000389.1 GCA_015493715.1 Desulfobulbaceae bacterium | reverse complement strand
TTGGGGAACCAATGACCAATATCGACAGGAGGCCGCCTCTTTCAAGTCAGCTTGCCGCCTTTGAACGATGTATCCTGGAACAGGAGCTTTCATTGAACAAGGGCAATATCGGCAAAACATGCCAATCCCTTGGTCTGCCACGAAAAACTCTATACTATAAATTAAAAAAACATGGCCTCAGTCGCCGGGACTTTGTGAAAAAATCGTGAATTTCCCTTTGAAAATGTCTAAAATGGGCCATTTCTTGCCCTTTCAAAACAAGAATATGGGTAAAATTCAGGACAAAATATGCTCATCTCTGGTCATTCCTATCCTCCAATAACGCTCAATTTGAATAAATAATGAATGCCATTCTTATTGGGAGAATTTATTGATTCAAGTCCAGAGATAAAAACGTCGCCACATGCGATTTGAGGTCATTACGGTGATAATCTTTTCATCTCTTACCGGGAAATGACGGATTGCGTTTCCTTTTATTCTATCGTTAAAAATACCTGGTCGCCTGCTTTCCACACATCGCCCACCTGCCCATCCAGTGTCCCTGCGAGATGGCCACCTCTTTTCCGGTATAAACACAAAACCCGTTCCCCACATTGTGCTCGTGCAAACTTCCCAAATCCTGTATACCTTTTCATAGATTCCCAGCAGAGGGGCGTCGACGCCACATCATAGGCATTATTTTTGCAAAAATATTACCATATTCTTACCATGATTACCGTATCGTTGTAACTGCTTAAACGACTAAGGTAGGTTTTACCCGCAACCCAATTAATAGTAGGAGCCCGCCCCCGGAGTCTCGCAGGCTCGCTTACCTGCGGGCGATCATAACCTGCCATATAAAATGAACGGCTATCGCCCGCAGGGGCGGGCTCCTACTGTGCCTGAAAATTTTCTCGGAGTCTGCGCTTACCTGTTTTTCATGACAGGAATTCAGGAGTAAGGCAATGAAGACCTGACGGCCATTGTTACATGCCGATTTTCAGATAACGCAACCGACGAATATGCCAAACATCGATACGATAAACGTGGTTCCCGATTTCCAACAACTTCTGACGTACGCCACTGCCATGAACCGCGATATACACGACACTACAAATCGATCATCAGGTCAGCCAACTGAATCCAATCTGTCCACTCCAGCCAAAAATTTTTTTTATATCGATTCCATCCCCGAGTCGCTCTTAATTCATACTGAAGACGGCCGAATTATTGAAGCAAACAGGCAGGCCTGTCTGTCCCTCGGATATTCCAGAGAGGAGTTACGGGCTTCAACACTCCTTGATATCGAGTTTGACTTCTCCGTTATCAACAGGGACAATCAGATTCAGAACCTATTGGCAGGAAACGGCCCGTCAATCGTCCAGGGAACATACCGTCGTAAAGACGGAACCACTTTTCCTGCGGAGATCAAAACAGATGTCCTGGAAAACAATGACGAAAACCCGTTGTTTATTTCCACAATCCACAATACCAATGATAGGCCTAATCGACAGCGCAGGCTCCAGGACAAACACAATTTGCTCCGGGTAATTATCGATTCTATTCCTGAAATCATCTGTGTCAAAGACGGACGGGGACGTTGGATGCTGGCCAACAAATTTGATCTGCGTCTATTTAACCTGCAACACGTCAATTATCGTGGCAAAACCGATACGGAACTCGCCGAATATACCTCACCCATGTACAGAAAGGCCTTTCTCGCCTGTAAAACAAGTGACGACAGGGCCTGGATAAAAGAAACGCCCATTCGAAGCAACGAAATCATTCCTGTCGCCGACGGCATAGCTCGCGTGATGGATGTTTACAAGATACCTCTCTTTCATAGGAATGGTGAGCGGAAGGCCCTCATTATTGTTGGTAGGGACATAACAAAACAGCATCACATTGAACAACAGGTCCGCGAAAATGAAGCGCGGTACCGGCAGTTATTTGAACAGGCGCCGATCGGGATTCTCCAGTTCGATGCCAATCTTTATGTTACGGATTGCAATAAAAATTACCTCATATTTATGCAGGTCGACCGTGACCGGTTGATCGGATTTGATATGAAGAAAATACAGGACACAAGGATTCTTCCTGTTCTTGAAGCCACCCTGCATGGGAAAAAAGGCCGCTGGGAGGGAGAGTACCAGACCACCCTCAGTAATATAACACTTAATGTCTCTTTATTAACGACGCCCCTCTATGATGGACATGGCAATATAGAAGGAGGCATGGCTCTTTTTCAAGACATGAGTCTTCAGTACCAGGCACAGGAAGAAAAATTTCGCCTCATGTCCGCCATAGCCCAGGCCTCGGAGACAATTGTCATCACCGATACCACTGGAAGCATTGAGTATGTCAATCCCACTTTTGAAAAAATCACCGGCTACACTGCCGACGAGGCGCTGGGGAAAAATCCGCGAATCTTGAAAAGCGGGCATCATGACGAGCCATTTTATCAAAATATGTGGCAGACGATTTGTGCCGGTCGGACATGGAAGGGACATATCGTCAACAAACGAAAAGACGGTACCCTTTTTGAGGAAGATGCCTCCATTTCGCCGGTCCGCAACCGAAACGGAGATATCATTAATTATGTGGCAGTTAAACGGGACGTCACCCAGGAGATGGCCCTGAAAAAACAACTGCACCATGCCATGAAAATGGAGGCCATCGGCACCCTTGCCGGAGGCATTGCCCATGATTTCAACAATATCCTCTCTGCGATCCTCGGCTATGCGGAAATGACCGAACTACGACTGGCCGAAGATGATCCCATCCGCCGGGACATGGAGCAGATTATAACGGCCGGACATCGTGCCACAGACCTGGTCCGACAGATATTGACATTCAGCCGCCAAGAGGAAAATGATAAACTTAAACCGGTAAATGTACAGCGCATCATCAAAGAGGTGTTACGACTGCTTCGACCGTCGTTACCGGCCACCATTGCACTGCAAGTGGATATTGATCCTGATTGCGGTCAGGCGCTCGCCGATCCGGCACGCATCCATCAAGTGCTGATGAATATTTGCGCCAATGCCAAACAGGCCATGCACGAAAGACAAGGTGTGTTGACCATTCGTCTTTCCGAGATTGACGGTGACTCCATGATTGTTCCCCTTTTGCATGGACAAACACGCTGGCTTGATCTTGAGATCGCCGATAACGGCGCCGGCATGGAACCGCTGGTCAAAGAAAGAATTTTTGATCCTTTTTTTACCACCAAGCAAAAAGACGGCGGGACCGGGCTCGGCCTTTCGGTAGTTCATGGCATTGTCAAAAGCCACGGCGGTGAGATTACCGTTGACAGTAAACCCGGAGAAGGAACAACCTTTCATGTATATCTGCCGGTGGTTGACGATGAAGAGAGGAATGCCGATCGAGCAGACCGGATTGTGATGTCCAAAGGAACCGAACATATCCTCATTGTGGACGACGAACCGATGCTGGTTGATATCATGCAACGGTTCCTTTCCCGTCTTGGATATGAAGTGACGAGTTTCACGGATAGTCGCCTGGCGCTGGATTGGTTCACACAACATCCGGACAAAGTTGATCTTGTTCTTACCGACCTGACGATGCCGCACCTGACCGGGACTGAATTGGCGAAAAAAATGCTGACCGCAAAGCCGCAACTACCTATTATCCTCTGCACCGGCTACAGTGACGTCACGAATGCCGCAAAAGCCGAAGCTATAGGAATACACAAATTTCTTGCCAAGCCTGTCGATAACGAAATACTGGCCCAATCGGTACGGGTGGCCTTGGATAACTAATCGATAAACCAGCATGGATTGACCAGATTGGTCGGCCTCAAAAATGACACCGCCATGCTGTTATGAAAATAATCTTTTCCGAAAATTTTCTATTTACCCGCACAGCGGGTATGCAGACTCATCAGTGCCTTACTCCTGAATTCCTGTCATAAAAAACAGGTAAGCGCAGACTCCGAGAAAATTTTCAGGCACAGTAGGAGCCCGCCCCTGCGGGCGATAGCCGTTCATTTTATATGGCAGGTTATGATCGCCCGCAGGGGCGGGCTCCTACGATTAATTGAGTTACGGGTAAAACCCGCCTTAGTACAACCAAAGATTACAGTGTTCCGCTGCGGTGGAACAAGAAAGAGTGTTCTTGTAGCGCCGCTCTGCACCATTTTCACAAAGTCCGGATTGTTATTGTGATGCCGGCTGAAACTCCCGTCATCCCCGTTCCGGAGAAACTGTATGTTCCCTGGAGCGTTCGGCAGATCCCTTGAAAAAAATCTTCAAGCAGGCAACTTTTGACACAAAATCACCTTTCTCACGGGTCACGAGTTACCCATTTATCCAGAGAATTTTCTGCCAATCATTTTTTTCGGTCTCAAAGTAAAAAAACTTTAGCGCCCTTGCCCTTTTTGTCCATTGCCAAGCCCGTCCCGATTTTTCCTCACCAAAACAAGGCATTCTTTCCGGCTGCTTTGCTCCTCAAGCCGGAAAGGTCAACCGTGCCGTTGCACATGGGGATTGCCCGGAAGGTTTGCAGCTCGTTTTTTGGCCCTGTTCTTGCTTTTCTCTATCTATTCAAGAGGTTTTCTTCATTTTAGTTTTGCCGTTTTTACCCCTTTCCGTAAATCATATTAAATAAAAAGGAGGAATTATGAAGCATCACAGCCTGATAACGGCAAGAAGGATGCCGGCGGTATTGTTGTTTTTTGCCATCTGCATGCTGCCTGCAATCACCCTTGCCCAAAACCCGGTTTCCTACTCGCCGACACTGACAAAAGTGTTTGCCGACAAGGTACTACGAGTCGGCGTCAATCCACAGTTTGAGCCCTTTTCTTTTACAAAGGACGGCAAACGTGTCGGTGTGGATATTGATATCGCTAACCTGCTTGCTAAAAAACTTGGGGTTACCGCCAAAATCATTGTACCCAAGTCTTTTTCAGACCTGATACCCATGCTGCAATCCGGTGATATTGATATCATTATGGCAGGCATGAGTATCACCTTCGCCCGTGCAAAAACAGTGGATTTTTCAACCCCCTATTTTGACACCGGCCTCTCAATACTGCTCAACAAGGCAAAATCGGCCCGTCTCGGCATTTCCGGCGTGACCAATTACAACGCCCTTGTGCGTAAACTTGTCCAAAACGGCAAGATGGACCAACTGGTTATCGCCGTCACCCAGGGAAAAGCACCTCAACGCGTTGTACCTCGCTTCTTCCCCAAGGCGATCATCAAACCATATCCCAGCAACGAAGCAGCCGCCATGGCCACGCTTAAGGGTGAAGCCGATCTGATGGTCCACGATGAAATATTCCTTAAGGTATGGCTGAAGGAACATGCCAAAGAGGCCCAGTTCCGTCTGACCGTGCTCAACCCCCCATTCAAACCCGATTATTACGGCATGGCCATCCACAAGGGAAACCAGGATTTCCTGAACATGCTTGGCGTGTTCAATCTGGAACTCCAATCCAACGGCTATGTGTCGCAATACATGGGAAGATACCTCCCCATCACATCAAGGGTCAGCACCCGAAGCTATAACATCAACGAAGACTATTACGGAGGGGACTGAAAATGGCTGCAAAAAAAAAGGGTCTTGACCTGCAATGGAAAATACTTATCGGCATTGTCCTGGGCATCAGCCTCGGCATCGGCATCAACATAGCAATGGGGCCGGGCGTTACCTCCGGCCCGGTTTATATCACAAAAGTCATCTTTAAATACGGCGGCGATATCTTTATCCGTCTGCTCAGGATGCTGATCGTGCCCCTGGTCTTTGCCTCCATCTACATGGCGGTCGCCAATCTCGGCGATGTGCGTACACTTGGAAAAATCGGCGGCCGGACCATCGGCTACTACATGCTCACCACGGCGCTGGCCGTCCTCGCCGGTCTGATCGTAGTCAACATGATCAATCCCGGCATCGGCATTGACAAACAGGCGCTGGCCGCACTCAATATCGGCTCCGGCGTACCGGCAAAGGTCAGTAGTCAGGGGGTTGGCGATAAAAGCGCGATTATCATCATAATCGATACATTTGTGAATATGATCCCCAAAAATGCGGCTGCCGCCTTTGCCAAGGGCAACGTCCTGCAAATTATCTTTTTCACAATTTTTCTCGGTGTTATGTCCTCCATCGTCGGCCGCGATTCCGAACCGATGACCAAAGTCATCAACGCCATTGACCGCATTATGCAGAAAGGCGTTATGTTAATCATGATCATCTCGCCCTACTGCATCTTCATGCTGGTAGCCGCCATCTTCATGGACCTTGGATTCCCTGCCTTGAGAGCGCTCGGCAAATATGCGGCCACGGTTCTTCTGGGCCTGTTCATCCATGGATTTATCACCCTGCCGATACTGGTATTGGTCTTCGGCAAATACAATCCGCTGAAACTGATGAAAGCGCTTTCACCAGCCATGATGACCGCCTGGTCAACGGCATCCAGCGCCGCGACCCTGCCGGTCACCATGAGCAACCTGGAAAAACGGGCCGGAGTCGAACCAAGAATCGGCAACTTTGTCCTGCCGCTTGGCGCAACCATTAACATGGACGGCACGGCCCTGTATGAATCGGTGGCGGTCATCTTCATCGCCCAGTTGATGGGAGTCCACCTGACCCTGGGTATGCAGATCGTCATCTTTATCACCGCATCCCTTGCCGCTATCGGCGCGGCAGCCATTCCGGGAGCGGGCCTGGTGACCATGGGTATCGTACTTACGGCAGTCGGCCTACCGCTGGACGGTATCGGCCTTATTCTTGCCATTGACAGAATCCTTGACCAGTTCCGTACAGCCATTAATGTTTGGGGTGACGCCACCGCAGCCATTGTTGTCGGCCGGGGAGAAAATGCCATCCATGACGTTATTCCTGAACAGGAATCTTAGGATGACTTCGTAAAAAGTCCTAATTTTTTCAAAGATGGCTAAGTAAAAACATAGATATACAAGGAGTAGTGTTCCGGGGCGGGTCTCAACTATACAGGTAGTATGTTGTGAATCGCCCCGGGACACACGACGCAGTAGATCGAAGTTTTTACGACGCCATCTCTTAAGGCACAACCAATTCAGTACAGGAGAATAAACGAATGGAATTTCCAAAACAGATTCACGACTTCATGCTGCATGATGTTGCCGGACGATGGACCTACAAGGGCAACGAACTGCACAGCGCCCATTATATCCGTCTCGGCTCACGCATGAGCCTCTATATTCAGACTATTGCCGATAAGGAGGGCAACCTGGAATACATGATCCGCCTGCGGGACAGCTTTATCCGGGGTGGCATCACAACCGTGGAAGAAGCGGT
Organism: Desulfobulbaceae bacterium; assembly: GCA_015493715.1. Lineage (GTDB taxonomy): Bacteria > Desulfobacterota > Desulfobulbia > Desulfobulbales > Desulfobulbaceae > DRLX01. The sequence continues at coordinate 14,289 of WGCP01000389.1, read as the reverse complement.
CGATATTGCCCGTGAAATCATCGAGGAAAACAAACTGTTTATTGAAGAATCGACTAAATTTTAACGCGGATTTTACCCGCAACCCAAACACTGTAGGGGTGGCTTCAGCCGCCATGCTTCCGGGGATATAACAATCGTCCGGATGGTAAATCAGGCGAATAAATTCGCCCCTACAGCCTATATATCAAAAAAGGCGTGCTGTTTTCGGGACATTCCCATCCCAAAAACAGCACGCCTTTTCTTTGCCCACAACCCACAGTTCCCGACAGTGGGCGATGGGAATTACAGAATTGTCCTACCAGTTCTCACCAAGCAGTTCAAAATGAGCTTGGGGATGATCACAGGCCGGGCACTTCTCAGGCGCCTCTTTCCCTTTATGGAGATAACCGCAGTTGCGGCAGCGCCAGGTAACTTCTTGCTCACGCTTAAACACCCTGCCCTCTTCGATATTTGCCTTCAGATCAAGATAGCGTTTTTCATGCTGTTTTTCAGCAACGGCAATGGCCTCAAAAATGTCGGCAATATCAAAAAATCCCTCTTCCCTCGCCGTTACGGCAAATCCAGGGTACATAATGGTATACTCATAATTTTCCCCGCCGGCGGCCTCGGTAAGATTTTCCGTTGTCGTGCCGATAACTCCTGCAGGAAAGGCGCCTGAAATCTCAACTGCACCGCCTTCAAGGAGTTTAAACAACCTCTTGGCATGCTCTTTTTCCTGATTGGCGGTTTCTTCAAAGATATGTGAAATCTGCACATATCCCTCTTTCTTTGCCTTAGAGGCAAAATAGGTGTACCGATTGCGTGCCTGCGATTCACCGCAAAAGGCGGTCAAAATATTTTTTTCCGTCTGTGTTCCTTTCAGTTCGGCCATGGGCCATCCTCCTAATTTTTAACGTCGACAACAACCAGTAACCGGTTGTCCAGTTTTAATATTTTTCAACTGGGGACCAACGGTACAAATACAGCACCGCTGGTCCACTACCGGCAGACCAATCACCCTTTAGTCATCAAAGGCCTGCTCGGTTTTCCACTCCTGCCACACCTTGCCAACCAGGTCCGGACCCGGTTTCAAAGTCTTCTTTCCGGGCTTCCAACCGGAAGGAGTGGCTTCAGTTCCTCCGGATTTACGAACATGTTGAAATGCCTGAATCTGACGCAGGGATTCATTGACATTTCGTCCCACCGGCGGGGTCAAGACTTCATAGCCCTGGATCACGCCATCGGGGTCGATAATAAAACGACCACGAGTTTCAACACCGGCATCCTCATCATAAACACCATACACGGCCCCAACCTTGCCGCCTGCATCAGACAACATGGGAAAGGGAACTCCGCCATCCACCATTTTTTTCAGCTCATCTTCATCCCACATCTTATGGACAAACATGGAATCGATGCTCATGGACAGCACTTCAACGTCAAGGTTTTGAAATTCAGGATATTTTTCAGCGACCGCTGAAATCTCGGTAGCTCAGACAAAGGTAAAATCACCGGGATAGAAACAAAGAACCACCCATTTTCCAAGATAATCCGACAACTTGACATTAACAAATTCACCTTTATGATAGCCCGGCGCTGAAAAATCAGGGGCCTTTTGTCCCACCTTGATCATGGTTTTTACCTCCTGTACGGATTGTTGTTTGTTTTCCTGTTCCGCAGCCGGTTGTTCACCAACCGGCCCTCCGGTGGGCCTGGCACAGCCAACACCTGCTTTTTCCGACATAGATACCTCCTCGTGCTTACGGGAACCGCCGTCAACCGAACAGTTCCCAGGTTCATAGTGAAGGATGGCTTCCCGCCTCCCTGGCGGCAGGGAAACAGGGCCTTCTTCTACTGTATATTCGATAACCCGTCAGGGCAAATTATTTTTCCTTGGGCCACAACGGCCCGGAAACACCTCTTTCATACCCGGCATAGCTTTTTTTCACGGTTACCAACAGAACGTTTTTTGATCTTTCCCTTCGCGCGGGGTAAATCTTGCACAATTTTTTCCATGATCACGCGAGATCAAAACGATCAAGGTTCATCACCTTGTTCCAGACCGCAACAAAATCCCGCAGAAACTTACTCATGGAACCGTCACATGCATACACCTCCGCAATTGCCCGGAGTTGGGAATTTGAACCAAAGATAAGATCAACACGGGTGGCGGTCCACTTGCGTTCGCCACTCTTACGATCACGACCCTCAAACAGATCTTCCTTTTCCGAAACCGGTGTCCAGGTTGTGTCCATATCCATCAGATGAACAAAAAAGTCATTGGTGAGTGTGCCGGGCCGATCAGTAAAAACACCGTGTTCCGATTGATCGTAATTTGCTCCTAAAACACGCATACCGCCAATAAGAACCGTCATTTCCGGAGCAGTCAAGGTCAGAAGCTGTGCCCGATCCAGCAGCAACTCCTCTGGACGTATCTCTTGGCCCGGCCGCAGATAATTGCGAAATCCATCCGCACAGGGCTCGAGTACTGAAAACGATTGTGCGTCGGTCTTCTCCTGTGATGCATCCGTGCGGCCGGGCGTAAAAGGTACGGTTACTTCAAGGCCGGCGTCTCCGGCAGCCTGCTCAACAGCCGCACAACCGCCAAGAACGATCAAATCAGCAAGTGAAACTTTTTTGTCGTCTTTCCGGGAGCTATTAAATTCCTGCTGAATGGTGGTCAGGGTATCCAGAACCGTTACAAGACGAGCCGGCTGATTGACCTCCCAATCCTTCTGAGGTGTGAGCCGAATGCGTGCCCCGTTTGCTCCGCCACGCCTGTCGGATCCGCGAAAAGTAGATGCCGAGGCCCAGGCGGTGACAACCAAATCTTGAATCGACAAGCCCGAGGCAAGGATTTTCTCTTTGAGTTCATTGATGTCTTTTTCTTCAACCAAAGCATGATCAACAGCTGGAACGGGATCCTGCCAGATCAGTTCCTCCGCCGGGACCTCCGGTCCGAGATAACGCGAGATCGGCCCCATGTCGCGATGGGTCAGTTTGAACCAGGCGCGTGCAAAAGCATCTTTAAACTCTTCCGGGTTCTCATGGAATCGTTTTGAAATCGGCCCGTACACCGGATCCATCCTGAGTGCAAGATCCGTGGTAAACATGATAGGTGCGTGCCGTTTTGACGGGTCATGGGCATCCGGCACCGTATCCGCCGCAGCAGGATCGGTGGGAACCCACTGGTAGGCACCGGCAGGGCTCTTTTCCAGATTCCAGTCATAACGAAACAGGGTATCAAAAAAACTGTTGTCCCATTGAATCGGGGTCGGCGTCCAGGCGCCTTCCAAGCCGCTACTGATTGTATCAGCGCCATTGCCGCTGCCGAACTCGTTTTTCCAACCTAACCCTTGCTCCACGATGGGAGCGGCCTCGGGTTCCGGCCCAACATACTTACCTGGATCGGCAGCACCGTGGCATTTGCCGAAAGTATGTCCGCCGGCAATAAGGGCGACCGTTTCTTCATTGTTCATTGCCATACGCGCAAAACTCATCCGAATATCGCGAGCAGCGGCAAGGACATTCGGTTCGCCGCCCGGTCCTTCCGGATTGACATAGATCAGTCCCATCTGAACTGCGGCCAGAGGATTTTCAAGCACCTGGTCATTACTGTGTCGTTTATCCCCAAGCCACTCGGTCTCGGGACCCCAGTAAATATCTTCTTCCGGTTCCCAGATATCTTCACGACCGCCGCCGAAACCAAAAGTGTTCAATCCCATCGATTCAAGAGCGCAGTTACCCGCAAGAATCATCAGGTCCGCCCAGGAAATCGCATTGCCGTATTTCTTTTTGATCGGCCAGAGCAGACGGCGTGCCTTGTCAAGATTTACATTGTCGGGCCAGCTGTTGAGCGGCGCAAAGCGTTGATTGCCTGTTGATGCGCCACCCCGACCATCCGAAACCCGGTAGGTCCCGGCACTATGCCATGCCATACGGATGAAAAACGGCCCATAATGACCATAGTCCGCCGGCCACCACGATTGAGAGTTGATCATCAATGCATTGAGATCCTTTTTTACCTCATTCAGGTCGAGTTTTGTAAACTCTTCCGCATAGCTGAAATCTTCGCCAATCGGTTTAATCAAAGGCGAATTCTGATGAAGTATTCTGAGGTTGAGCTGATTGGGCCACCAATCCTTAATCGACTCCCCGCCAAGCGTGGTAGGCCTTCTGGTATTTCCCGTTACCGGGCACCTGCTCTCTGCATTCATAGTGGTTCTCCTGTCATTTGTACTGACTGTTTGTATCTTTGTCGAGTATCCCAAGGTCGTTTCCCGACTACCTGCCATCATAAACTTACATGCTTATTTATTTTATATCGTAATTATTCTTATTACGTGCCCAAAAAAAATAGTCTCGCTACTCCAAGCCATCTCCAGTCAACTTTCATTTTTTTTACTGGTCAGGCATTGCTCGCAGACTCCGTGGACAACAACATTTTTGTCCCTGATCTTCCCTATTCCCTGCAGCGATTCGGGCAGGCCCATGGTATCGAACAGATGCCAATGAAAATCAATAAGCCGCCCACATTGATCACAGAAAAAATGATGATGTTGATCAATGACGGCCTCAAATCTTGCCTGACTGGACATGGTCTCGACCCTCTTGACCAGGCCAAGCTGTTCAAAGGTTGCCAAGGTACGATAAACCGTATCAGGCGACAGAGTCGGCAGACGAGTTTCCAACTGCTTATGCAGGCTTTCGGCCGATGGATGCTCGGCTGACTGCAGCAGAGCTCGATAAATCTCCAGTCGCTGATGGGTCAGTTTCAAGCCATGGGATCGGCATGTCGCCTCAAAATGAGCCATGACCTGTTGTTCAGTAGCCATATCTTTTTTAGTTAAGATTTATTCTTAATTACTAATTACCCCTATTCCTCGCCCACGTCAACCAAAAAAGATCTCCAATATGCTTTTCCACTTCTTCTGTTATATATTGACAGGCGATACCGGACTCACTACACTATTTACTCTAAAATACTCCACCCCCATTATTTTTAATACAAAAAATCAAGAAGATATAAGAAAAAGCAGGAGATTACATGGACGCTGTCACATGCATTACAACCAGGAAAAGCATACGTGGTTTTCTTGATAAACCCGTGGACAAAAAGTTACTCGTGGAAATAATTGATGCGGCCGGAAGGAGCCCTTCCTACAAAAACAGTCAACCCTGGGAGGTGGCAATTGTTTCCGGCGCAAAAAAAGAAGGGTTGTCCTCCATGCTGCTTGATCTCCTGGAACAGGGCATACCTGCAAATCCCGACCTTCCGGCTCCGGAAAGCTGGCCACCTCGCGAACAGGCCCTGATTGATCATCTGTACGCCGGCCGCAAGGAGGCCACCGGCATGGATCTCAATGACCCCAAGATAATTATTGCCGCCAAAAAAGCAAACTTCAAATTCTACAAGGCCCCGCATGGGATCTTTCTCTATCAGGAGGCCTCACTCAGTTCATGGTCGCTCTTTGATCTGGGTCTTTTCGCCCAAAGCCTGATGCTTGCCGCCCATGCAAAGGGACTTGGCACGGTGCCCCAGGCCTTTCTCACCGATTATGCCCCCCAGGTAAAAGAATTTCTTGGCATTCCGGCTGCCAAACGATTGGTTCTGGGAATTTCGATAGGATATCCGGATCCGGAATCTCCGGCAAATCAACTCTCTACCGACCGGATGAAACCCGAGGATTTCGTCACCTGGCTTGAGTAAAAAAATTATCTCTCTCCTCCATCAGCGGCAGGATCTCTTCGGGAGTGGACAGGATAACATCTCCCCCGCCTTCCGGGCTGAATCCCCAGGAGGCAAAGGCGCCGGGAATTCCCGCCTGCCGAGCCGCCTCCATATCCTTGGCGCTATCGCCGACCATCAACGCCCGGTCATGGCCCGGTACATATCCATAGCCATTCAGGATATCCAGCAACATGGCCGGATGAGGTTTGGACTTAACCACATCCTCGCTGCCGACGATCCTGTCGAAAAGAGCCTCAAGTCCGAGATGGGTGAGCATTCTCCCGGCAAAGCGGGCCGGTGCATTGGTAGCCACACTGAGACCGACGCCCTGGTGGCTGAGGCTGTCAAGAAGTGACCGAATACCCGGATACAGGCGAGGAGTCCGGACACACTGCTCGTGGTAGTGACATTCAAATTCCTGCTGCGCTTCCGGCTCGTAGAGCGGTGTCTCATAAAACAGCAGTGCCAGATTGCGCTGATCCCGATTAATCGCCTCCACCACAAATGTCTTTGTAAGCGGCGCAAGACCATAAATTTTCTTCCTAACATGATTGACTGAAGCCGTAATATCATGCCCGGAGTTAACCAGGGTACCGTCCATATCAAAAATAACAATCCGCATGTCCGTCAGTCCTCGTCCACCATGATCACAGGTGTTTCTTGAAAAGATTACAAACCATCCGGGTTGACCTCCGCCCCGGATACTGGTAACAAACAACAAAGACCGGCAAAAATCAAACCGTAACGCCCTTTTCCAATGAAACGTCTTCTTCTCCTGTTGCTGATATTCCTGCTCGCCGCCGGCTCTTTTGCGCTCATGGGGAAAATCAAACAACTCAACAAAGAAATTACCTCCCGATTTGAGGGCAGGCGCTGGGAACTACCGGCAAGGCTCTATGGTCGACCGCTGGAACTCTACGTGGGCAAAAATCTCACCAAAAAAGATCTCTTGCGGGAATTTGAGCTGCTTGGTTACAAAGCCGCTGAAGACATGAACACGCCCGGCACGTACAGAATACACGGTTCCCACATCAATATCCACTGCCGGGCCTTCCGGTTTGCAGACGGCAGACGGGCCGGTAAGACTATCGCATTAACAATTACCCACAGACATATCAGATCACTCATTGATACAGCGGATGGTAAAGACATTGCCCTGTTTCGCCTGGAGCCCCTGCAGATTGCCGCCATTTATCCACGCGATAACGAAGACAGACTGCTCATCAGGCTGAAAGACACCCCGCCTCTACTGGTCAACATCCTACTGCTCACCGAGGACAGCAAGTTTTATCACCATATAGGTATAAGGCCGTTGGCCATTCTCCGCGCCCTGCTGGCCAACATCCGGGCGGGAAAAACCGTGCAGGGCGGCTCCACCCTGACACAACAGCTGGTGAAAAATTTCTTTCTCTCCAGTGAGCAGAGCCTGAAACGAAAGATACATGAAGCCCTGATGGCCCTGCTGCTGGAATACCATTATTCCAAAGACGAAATTCTGGAAACCTACCTCAATGAAATTTATCTGGGACAGGCGGGAAAACGCGCTATCCACGGTTTTGGCACGGCAAGCCGCTTTTATTTCGGCCGCAACCTTGATGAACTGACGGCCGATCAGCTGGCCCTGCTCGTCGGCCTGGCCAAAGGCGCCTCCTTTTATGACCCGCGAAGACATCCCAAGCGAGCAAAAAAAAGACGCGATCTGATCCTGATGCAAGCCGGCAAGGCAGGACTTCTGCCGCCGGCTGCAGTGCAAGCCCTCCGACAGCGACCCCTCGGCATAACGGAGCGTATTGCATCGTCCATTACCCGCTATCCTGCCTTTGTGCAGATGGCCCGCCGACAACTGAAACGGGACTATCGGGAAGAAGACCTGCGCAGTGAAGGTCTTGGTATTTTCACCACCTTTGACCCCATCATGCAGCAAAAGGCGGAAAAAAGCGTGCAACAGACGCTTGCCGCCATTGAACACGACCGCAAAATAGACGCAGATACCCTGCAGGCAACGCTCATCCTCTGCTCCGTTGACCAGGGTGAGGTGCAGGCCGTGGTGGGCGACCGTTTCCCGGGTCGGGCCGGATTCAACCGAGCGCTGGATATGCGGCGCCCCATCGGATCGATCATCAAACCGGCAATCTACCTGAACGCCCTGAGCCGATCGGACAGGTTTAACCTGCTCAGCCTGCTGGACGATTCCCCGGTAAGCATTCTATCGAATGGCAAAAACTGGCAGCCACAGAATTACGACAAAACCTTTCATGGCCCGGTGGTGCTCAGACAGGCGCTTGTCCATTCCATGAACGTGGCGACCGTCCGGCTGGGGATGGAACTCGGCCTTGATTCGGTTATCGACACCCTGCATAGACTCGGCATAAGCGAAAAGATTACTCACTACCCGTCCCTGCTGTTAGGCGCGGTTGATGTTTCCCCTATCAGCATCCTGCAGATGTATCAGACCATTGCCGCAGGCGGCTATCGTACTCCTCTGCGAACCATACTTACCGTCATGGACCGAAACGGGCGCATTCTCCAGCGCTATCCGCTCACCGTCGAGCAGGCGGCACGGCCGGCGCCTGTCTTTTGTCTCACCAATACCCTGCAGGAGGTGACACGGACCGGAACCGCCGCCTCGCTGAAACACCTCTTGCCCCCCGCGTTGACGGTGGCCGGCAAGACCGGCACCACCAATGACCTGCGTGACTCCTGGTTTGCCGGTTTCTCCGGCTCCCATGTGGCTGTTGCCTGGGTTGGCCGCGACGACAACAAATCAACCGGACTCACGGGGGCAAGCGGTGCACTGCGCGTCTGGGCCGGGTTGATGAACAAAATAGCAACACGTCCCCTTGTTCCTGAACCGCCGGAGAATATCGATTTTTATTATTCCGACGTTGACAACGGTCGACTCTTTGCCGATCAATGCCGACAGGGAACCCTTATTCCCTTTATTCGCGGCGGAATTCTGCCGCCGGTCACTCCCTGCATGGCTCCCGACCCGGCCCAACATCCGGAACAACCGGTAACAAGGCCCAACAACCTTGGGCAGACCCTGCAACAGGGGATTCGTCAACTTTTACGGATTTTCCAATGAAACAGACATTGACACTTTCAACGGCTCTTATCCTCTACCTCTTCATCAGTTACGGATGTGCGCCCCGTTCACCCATCGCCACGCCATACCATAGACCAGCCGAACAAACTCTTGACCAGCACGATGCAATGCTGCCGCCGGTCCCCGCAACCGCTCCGAGGATTAATCCCGTCAGCGAAAAAATCCGCGACCGGGCCGCATCGTTACTGCGCAGCGGTCAACCGGACGCCGCAGCCCAGTTCCTTGAACGGGGCCTGCGTATTGCACCCAAGGACGGATACCTCTGGTCACAACTCGCCAAAGTCCGGCTGAGCCAGGGCCGCAGAAATCAAGCGCTGGCGCTGGCAAAGAAATCCAACAGCCTGGCCCATGGAGACAGTTTTCTGCAACAAAAAAACCGGCAGATAATGAACCAGGCAAAGAATCCGACCAGGTAAAGGATTCTACCGGGGATATAGGGTATCAGCATATTCAACATACAAAGATATAGATGGAAAGAGACATAACTTCAACGATAGCGAGGGCATCATGAAAGCGACCAAAATGACGGAAGGAATCTACCGACTGGGAATCAACCTGGAAAACGATCAGCTTTTTGAGGGCATGTGGCCCATGCCCGACGGTATCTCCATCAACTCCTACGTCGTTCAGGGGGAGAAAACCGCCATTATTGACCTGACCGAGGATGTGGACGACAAACCGGCCCAGTTTGAGCAGGAGATGGCCTCTATCCCGCTGCAGGCCACTGATGTGGACTACCTGATTATCAACCATATGGAACCGGATCATACCAGCTGGTTGCCCGCATTCTACAGAAAAAATCCCAATCTTGAATTTTTCATCACCGAAAAAGGGGCCGGGGTGCTCAAGGCATTCTGCGGCATTGACCAAAATATTCATATTATCAAAACCGGCGATACCCTTGATCTGGGCGAAGGAAAGGTATTGACCTTTTACGAAGCTCCGAACCTGCACTGGCCGGAAACCATGTTCACCTATGAGCAGTCATCGTCCATTCTCTTTACCTGTGACGCCTTTGGCTCTTACGGCACTATCGAGGATATTATTTTCGATGACCAGTTGTCCTCGGAGCAGCATGATTTTTTCATGCGTGAGGCCCTGCGCTACTACGCCAATATAATCGGCGGTCTGTCCATGTTTGTCTCCAAAGCCATTTCCGCAATCCAGGATCTGAACATCAAAATGGTCGCCCCTTCCCATGGTATTGTCTGGCGGGAAAATCCCAAGGCCATCATCGATGCCTATGAGCGTTTTGCCGGATACATGAACGGGCCTGCCGAACCGGAGATTACCGTTCTCTGGTCAAGCATGTACGGCAATACCCAAAAAGTGGTCAATGCCATGGTCCAGGGCGTTCGTGCTGAAGGTTTGCCGGTTCATATTCACAGGGTGCCCGATGATCATGTCGGTTTCATTCTTGAATCCGCCTGGAAATCCGCAGGCCTGATCGTCGGCATGCCGACCTATGAGTATCGAATGTTCCCACCCATGGCCTGGGTACTCGACATGTTCGGCCGCAAAAAGGTATGGAATAAACAGGTGCTGCGTTTTGGTTCATTCGGCTGGTCGGGAGGGGCGCAACGGGAACTGGACACACTCACCGAAAAATTGAAATGGCAGTTTGTCGAACCGGTGGAATGGCAGGGACGTCCGACCGATGAGGTGCTTGCTATAGCCCAGTCCCAGGCAGGGGAGTTGGCAAAGATAATCAAGGCAGGAGGATGACCGCAGCGCCGGATGATGTAAAATTATCGCCACAGCTTAACAACAGTCGGTTTTTCATACAAATATTCTTCTATTTATTGTATCATTACAGTTGAAGTGAAACATTTTTTCTTTAACCGGGCGCCGGCACCTTAGTGCCCGAGGCTGGTGAACAATTGACCATCTCCACCATGAACAACCGTCCAAACCGGAGTCATTTTTGTTCCTCCTCCGTATTGCAAGCGTCCTTTTTCCAGGTCGCCCTCCGGAAAACATATCAATATCACGGCCATTTTTCCGGCCCAACGGATTGTGGAGGATAAATGCACTCCTTTGTTCACAGCGGGATCCGGGAATACCACGACAGCGAAACCAGAAGAAAAATCGTTCTTATCAACATCTTTCTTTTCCTCGGTTTTCTGGTTCTTCTGGTCATGGGCACCGTTGCCCTGGTCCAGCACGACCGGCCCCTGGGAATAACAGATTTCAGTATGGCCGCCTTTTTCTGCGGCCTTTATTTCTATCTCCGCCGGACCGGCAAAGAACCCCTTGTCGCACGCGTTGGAGTATCCATTATCCTGCTCTTCTTCTGCTTTCTCTTTTTCACCGGCGGTGTCAATACCACCGCCTTTATGTGGCTGTATACCTTTCCTTTATTTTCCCTGTACCTGCTCGGCTTTAAAAAAGGCGCCCTGGCAACCGGTATCCTGTTTGCCTTCTGCACCGGTTTTCTGGTGGTCGACCTGCTCAGCGATACCGTAAGCGTGTATAACAGCAGAGATTTTTCTATCCGCTTTATCCCCTCCTACTTGCTTATCTTTGCCCTGGCCTGTCTGGTGGAAAACAGCCGTGCTAACGCCAGCAAGGCGATGCGGGAAAAACAGCATCTCCTTGCCTGCGCCATCAGTAAACTGCAGGAAAAAGAGGCGGAACTGGAAGAGGCCCGGGACCAGCTTGAACTGCGCGTTAAACTCAGGACGGCTGAACTTGAGCAGGCCAACAAACATCTGCGGGTTGAAATGGAGGAACGTAAATGGGCGGAGGAGGAACGCATCCGCCTGGAAGCCGAACTGCTCAGGGCCCAAAAGATGGAACTTCTTGGACAACTGGCCGGTGGAGTGGCCCACGACCTGAACAATGTCCTCTCCGGTATTGTCAGTTATCCTGACCTGTTGCTGCTGGACCTGCCGTCTGACAGCACCATGCGCGAACCCCTGAAAAATATCCGGGAAGCCGGAAGCCGGGCAGCCGCAATCGTTCAGGACCTGCTTACCCTTGCCCGCCGCGGGATTACCGTCAAGGAAGAGGTACAGCTCAATACTCTTATCAGCGACTACCTGCAAAGTATCGGTTTTATAAACTTACGTGACAATCACCCGCAAGTAAAGGTGCAGACGGATCTCTTCCCTTCTCTGCCCATCGTTTCCGGCTCTCCCATTCATCTCGAAAAAATGGTGATGAACCTGATCGTCAACGGCTTTGAAGCAATTGAAGAAGATGGAACAATAACCATTACAACCGAGAATCGTCATATCCATTCGCCGATACAGGCCTATGACACCATCATGCCGGGCCGTTACGTGGTTTTGACCATCGCCGACAGCGGTATCGGCATTGCTAAAGAGAATTTAAACAGAATATTTGAGCCGTTTTATACCAGTAAAATCATGGGACGCAGCGGCACCGGCCTCGGCATGACCGTTGTCTGGGGAACGGTCAAGGACCATGACGGATTTCTGGATGTGAAAAGTCTTCAAGGAAACGGAACATCCATATCCGTACTCCTGCCTGCCGCCCGAGAACATGACGGCAAGACAGCCCTGAAAAGGACAACCACCGAAATTATCAGCAAGGGAAAAGGCGAGTCCATCCTCCTGGTTGACGACTCGCCCGAACAGCGATCCCTGGGCCACAGTATCCTCACAACCCTCGGTTACAAGGTGGAAACGGCGGCCGGTGGTGAAGAGGCCGTGCACCTACTTACCGCAAGGACATTTGACCTTGTCCTCCTTGATATGATTATGGAACCGGGCATCGACGGCCTGGATACCTACCGGAAGATTCTTGATATCCGTCCGCAACAGGCAGTCATTATCGTCAGCGGCTATTCCGAAAGTAAACGAGTGCGGGAGGCTTTACAGCTCGGCGTGCGCAGTATAGTCAAAAAACCGTACACCCTGGAAGCCATAGTGACGGCCATCAACAAGGAATTTGTGCGCTGACGAGGACTCGAACACCCAGACCTCCGAGGAGGGACTCGTGTTAGGAAACCGGCCTTATTCTTGCATGTTTTTTATATAAAAAAACATGCAAGAAGCTAACAAAAAATATACTTTTTTTGAAATAGGGATGCTTATTCTTTTACTGGAACGACAATGAGCAGGAAGCCCTTTTCCAAACTCCACAAGGCTACGGATGGTTATAGTGGAAAACTCGACGAAGGAGGAACCAAATGAAACGCTATCTACGCCAATTTACCTTTCTCACCTATGCCCTTGTATTACGGTGGCCGATCTGGCTGCTTCTATGGTTTGTAGGCAGGTTCGGTATTTTTAAAACCATTTTTCTTATTTACCCGACGGATAGTTCCGAATGCCTTGACTTCTGCCCAAACATCTCCCGGCTGCGACGTTTTTTCTCAGGTCGCCCGACCCCAGCCGGCCTGATCATGAACGGATGGCTGCCGGTGGGGCTTTATCTTGTGGTTCCCAATCCGGCCCTGGAGTTGATGCGCAAAAAGAACCGTTCCATCGTTCACGATATCGTCAGACGTATGCTATGGATCAAAAAGCTCACCGGCGCACGCACCATCGGCCTTGCCGGACAACTCGGACCCATATTTGAAAAACGGCACGGCATCCCCATGGAACCACCCTTTTATGCCAGTACCTATGGCAATATATTCAGCATCCAGGAAGCCGTCCGCCACTTGAGCGAAACACTGGACAAAAGACCCTGGCAGGCGTCAGTCGCCATTTTAGGCGGAGGGGAACTCGGTGAACAACTTGAAGAGCACCTAGGCAAGGACGGCTACAACCTGAAGATGGTCAATGTTCGCTATACCAGGAAAGGGGACGTAAAACTGGCCGATGAAGCGGAAACCGACCGCCAACTGCACGATGTGGATCTGGTCATTAATCTTCTTCCCAGGGGGATAGATTTTATGGCATGCAGACTGCATGAACGGATGCCGAACTCCGCCACCATTATTGACTTTTCACGTCCTCAGATTCCGGCCGATGCCATTTCACAGAAAGTGGTTATGGGTAACCGGGTACAGCGGCGGGGAATTCACTTTTTCATGAAACTACCCGGCGGATGGAAACGCCACGAACTGCCCGCCTGTTCCATGCCCTGCCTGCTGGCATCTCTAACCGGCCAAACGGCAAATAATCTATCGGAATTTCGTATAGTTGCCAGACAGATGGCCTTTCAGACGGCCCTAACTGGGGCGCCGGCACCCCTGCATACAGTTATGCGGCTGCGGTTGCGAAAATTTGCCGAAGAAATCGGCATAGTCACCGGTTTTGCCCTGTTTATCCTCAAAAACAGACTGGCAACAACACGTTAATGTAAGCAGAAATTCCACGATGGCAAAGAGGGCAAGCCCCTCTTTGTCATCATCCGGGCACCCCCACATTTTCCCTTACCGTAACAATCTCTCCCGCCGTATCTTCCGTAAACGAAAAATCGCCCAGATCACCGCTATCAAACCGACGACAGAGAGAAAAAATCCTATAAACCAGCATAGCTGGACCAGATTTCAGCG
>WGCP01000388.1 GCA_015493715.1 Desulfobulbaceae bacterium | reverse complement strand
GAGCGATTTCATCCATGGAAAGATCACTGAGCAATTCGTAATAACGAAACATCAGCTCATCACTGATGGACAGAATCTTTCCGAAAATATCATCGGGTGATTCTGAAATTCCGATATAGTTGCCCAGAGATTTACTCATCTTGTTCACCCCATCAAGGCCCTCGAGAAGGGGCATGGTCAACACGACCTGGGGTTCCTGATTGCGACCTTTTTGCAGATCCCGGCCCATCAGTAAATTAAACAACTGATCGGTTCCGCCGATCTCAACATCGGCTTCCAGGGCCACGGAATCATATCCCTGGATCAAGGGATAGAGAAATTCATGAATGGAAATGGGCCGATTGGACTCAAACCGCTTTTTAAAATCATCTCGTTCAAGCATCCTGGCGACGGTCAGTCGCGAGGCAAGCCTGATCATTTCATAGGAACTCAACTCGCCAAGCCAAGTTGAATTAAAGGCAACCCTGGTCTTTTCAGGATCAAGAATTTTAAAAACCTGTTCCTTATACGTCTCGGCATTACGTTCTACATCCTCCCGCGTAAGAGGTGGCCTGGTATCCGATTTACCGGTTGGGTCGCCGATCAATCCTGTAAAATCACCGATTAGAAAGACAATCTGATGGCCAAGCTGTTGGAAATGGCGCAGCTTCTGCAACAAAACGGTATGCCCGAGGTGCAGATCAGGGGCGGTCGGGTCAAAACCGGCCTTGATAACCAGGGGCTTTCCAGTTTCTACGGAGCGGGTCAATTTCTTAACCAGTTCCTCACGGGAAATCAAATCAACAGTGCCCCGTTCAATCAGGGCCGCCTGTTCCTCGACACTCTTCATCCAATACTCCTGCACATTGTATATTAACGATATTTCACGTCATTATTTGGCGAATTCAACTGCTCTGGTTTCCCGAATAACCGTTATACGTATCTGCCCGGGATAGGTCAACTGCGCTTCAACGGCCTTGGCTATATCATGGCTGAGCAGGGTTGCCTCGTCATCATGTACCTTCTGACTATCGACAATGATCCGTAAATCACGGCCGGCCTGAATGGCATATGATTTCTCGACTCCATTAAACCCATTGGCGATATTTTCGAGATCTTCCAGCCGTTTGACATAGCTCTGCAGCATTTCTTTTCGCGCGCCCGGCCTGGCCCCGGAAAGGGCATCCGCCGACTGGACGAGGATATCAAGAACGCTTTTGGGCGGCTGATCTTCATGATGGGCGCCGATGGCATAGACAATATCATCGGCCTCACCGTATTTTCGGGCAAGATCACGACCGATAATGGCATGCGATCCCTCAACTTCATGATCCACGGCCTTTCCCACATCATGTAACAGACCGGCACGCTTAGCTTTTTTGACATCCAGGCCGAGTTCAGCGGCCATAACTCCGCACAGAAAAGCGACTTCCAGGGAATGCTGGAGAATATTCTGTCCATAACTGGTGCGATACTTCAACCGGCCGATCAGGGCGATCAGGTCCACGTGCATACCGTGGGCGCCGACATCAAAGGTTGCCTGTTCACCGGCCTCACGAATCTCCACCTCAAGCTCTTCCGTTACCTTGGCCACCACCTCTTCCACCCGCGCAGGATGGATGCGGCCGTCGGAAATAAGCTGGGTAAGTGCCAGGCGGGCCACCTCTCTACGGACAGGATTGAACCCGGACAGAATAACGGCCTCAGGGGTGTCATCAATGATGATATCAATGCCGGTTGCCGCTTCAATGGCACGAATATTGCGGCCCTCCCGTCCAATAATACGCCCCTTCATCTCATCATTGGGCAGGGGTACCATGGAAACCGTTTTATCGGCGACATAGTCTCCGGCATAGCGGGATATGGCCAAGGCAAGGATGTTCTTCCCCTTTCGGTCGGCGGCTATTTTCATCTCATTTTCAATGCGGCTCAACTGTTTAGCCGCATCCATGCGAGCCTCGCTTTCAATGGAGGCCATCAGCTCTTTCTTTGCCTCTTCCCGTCCTATACCTGCAATTTTCTCAAGTTTATACCGCTCCTGATCAATCAGTTCATCAAGGTCCCGTGATTTCTGCTCAACCTGCTTCTCTTTTTTGAGTATTTCAGCCTCATCATCCCGAAGTTTATCCGCCCGTTTATCCAGCGCCGAAAAATCCGCCTGCAATTCATCGAGCTTTCGATCAAGACGTCGCTGTTCCTCTTTAAGTTCCCGACGGCACTGTTTGGCTTCCCGGTCGGCTTCCAGCTTAATCTGATACGCTTCCTCCTTGACCTGCAGCGACGCCTCTTTTTTTATCTTTTCGGCATCCTGGATGGCATTTTCAACAATCTGCCGTCTCTGCGCCTCTACGTTTGCCTGATTCTCCTCGACCAGCTTTTTCCGCAGAAAAAAACCAATCACCGCTCCGATTATCAGAAACAAGAGGAGTAAAAATATTGTCATGGCACCCATTTCGTTAATTCACCTATATGTTATGTAGAGGATACTGGAAAACAGTCAAACTCTACGAAGATAGACAGAGCAAACAGGCAGAACCGGAAGGATCTAAGCAGGAAAATGGGGGGTGTCTTCCGACGTCAGAGTCACGAAAAAAGGTAATTATCCAATAATGCAACCGCATTTTGCTTCAGATTCAAGGCATGAGAAAGGGTACAATCGGAACACGAAACCATTTTCACGACGTAGAAGCTGGAGCAAAAGACAAACAGGATGGGATAATTATTTTTTCCGGGGACCCTAACGCCGGGAACGGAGAATAGAGAAGCAATCCATCCCCGGTCGCTACCGGGAGATAATTCAACACAAGGTTTTCAGCAGACCGAACCACCCGGGCAAGTGACCAACCATCGCCCCGTAACCACCACCGGACTGCCGGATGAAGCATACTCCATATATAATAAACCTGATCGCATCAGTATTCTCATTTATTCACCGGGCCTGCGCCCCGCCTGTTCACTCGCAACCGAAAAAAACATAAAACCAAAGAATTCGGTCTGCTTGACAACGGCGATATAATCGCTCTAATTATCTATAAATAATATCCCCGCCCTGCCGTGTTAACGAAATGATTAAACCTAAGTAAATTAGGTGGGCAATGCCGATGCCGCTTCCTGGGAATCAATGAAGATTTCCATTCCATCGACATTTCGGCTGCCCTCATCATGAGAGTTGGCTCAATACCTCATTAATCACCAACAGCGCAGGGAATCAGTTCAAATAATGGCCAACCGGATTCCTTCGGTCGCGTCAGGAAATTTCTCTCTGCCGAAACGAAATTTCCCTCAAACACAAAAATAAAACCTATTTCTATTCTAAATCAACATAACAGATGTTCCGTTGAAACAAAAATGATATTTATCCTCTGCGGAAATTTATCGCAGATAACATCCAGGACAGCCATGTCGACGCATTCAGGGTCGGCAAACGATCAGTCTATATCCGACATTTTATCAATCAATCCATCAATGGAACGATCCTGCCGGTTGCGATACTCTTCAAACTCACGGCTCAGCCTGACATACCTGCCCGCTATACGGAGACATCCCAGGACCAGCAATTTACTGGAAGGGACCGTTGAGATATAGGTGCCATCCGACCCTTCGAGTTCATTGCGCAAGATTCCAACCACCTTGTCGACCTCATTTTCCGGAGCGTCACTGTAAAAGGTAAACTCCTGTCCAAAAAGAGAAAATCGAACCAGACGCTCTTCCATAACACTCTAAGCTTGTCGATTGTTCACAATGATTCGGAATCCCCTTCAAACAAGGAACCCTGCACTCCGTCCTGGTCCTGATTGTCGGTACTTTCCACCTCCAGGCCTTCCTGTTCTGCTTCCCACTGCTCTATGCGACCGATAAGACCGGAAACCCTTTCACCAACGACGACTCGTTCACTGGAGAGTTCGGACAACTGACCTTTAAGGTCTACACATTCGGCATCCCGCTCTTGCAGTGTCGTCTGCAGGGCGTGAAACTCTGCCTTGAGCTCATGGTATCTGGTGAGCAACTTATCAACAAACTGTTCCAGCTTGGCCAATTCAGCATTATTTTCCATACATTCCTCCCGACTGAAGGTTACCCACACCCGTTGATAACCAATTGAAATCAATATAAACAAATAAAATATGTTATTATACCGAGCATACCCGTCAAGCGCAAGACTTTTAGCCGTAAGTCGTCACGATCACCCAAGCCCGCACAGAGGGGCTATAACGAACTTGACAGCTCGAAGTCTGCATTATTTTGACAAAATTGGGGCACCCGTACACGTGTAGAATTCCTTGCAATATGAAAGCACACCCTTACCTTTTAACCGCCTCACCCCCGGGAATACCTCCAATTAACGGGGCTGCCGTTACAATAGGGGAGATAGCTGTGAAATACACGCGGGTCATTGTCAAAGACCAAGGGGAGAAAGTAACGATCTCCCTCCCACATGGGCAACTCATCCAGATGTTCCAGCAGGTGCCAGGCCAGAGTACCCTCCTCATTTTCCGCATATGGTGTTCCGGAAAAACGGGTAATCAGAAAGATAAACCCAAACCAATTTTCACCATTCTTTCCAAACCCCTGCCAGTTAACAGTACCGCGCAGGGTCATATCAACACAGACCAAGCCCGATTCTTCAGCAATTTCCCGGCGCATGCATTCCGCAACATCCTCACCGGCTTCCATCTTGCCGCCGAGTCCATTATATTTTCCCATATGCTGGTCTTCGGCCCTGGACGTCCGGTGCACCAGCAAAACACGCTTTTTATCCGAGGAAAGAATATAGCCAAGGGTCCCCAGTACAGGTGTATACATAATTATCACATCACCATTTTGCTCTGCAGACACGAAAAAGGATCATAGAGTACCCGGATCGGGCACGACGAATCCGTCCTCTTGCAATCAATGTCGGCGCGTTTACGCCCCCTGATTAAAAATACCGCCGGCAAAGAGAAAACTTCCTTCTCCTTCCCCCCGGCAATATGCTACTATAAAAAAAAGTGAGTGGCTGCAAAACAACCACCGAAAATCCGGCAATCTCAACCAGGCCAAGTCAGGAAAAAAACAATTTTCCAATATACGACCGGATTTCCCTTCAGATTCAAGGCATAAAACCAAGTGCATACTTTTAATATTCAGCGCTTTTTAACAACTAAGGCACCGAGGTAAGGGGCACGAAATAAAATAATTGTTCCATAATGCGTCGAATTTTGTCTCGGATTCAAGGCGCGAAAAAGGGCGCATATTGTGAATATGTAACCATTTTCGCAACGTAGAAGCCGGGGCAAAAGACAAATAGAATGGGATAATTATTTTTTCTCGGGTCCCTAACTACCTAACAGGATAGGATATTTTTCCAGGGACCTTTACTAATTCAACCAAACGGAAATGGTGCATAGACCGACCCAAATCATAGCTTTTTTTCCCAGGCTCTTCACCCTCTTTTTCTGTTTGTCTCTTCTATTTCCATCGACACCGGCTTATGCGAGGAAGACTTCCAGGTTCCCGTTATACACGGTGATTGTTCCCAACGTGATTTTCTGGGAAAAGGTGTATGGTAAGTACAGTAGCCGACAGGGAATCCTCCATGATAAAAATGATCTTTCCATCATTTATGGGGTTGTTGATCTTGTCGACTGGAATACCCCGGCAGCGGCACGGATCAATAAAAACCTGATAAAAATCGCCAGGCACCGATACAAGGCTATCCTGACCAATCTGGGTAATGGTAAAAAGCCCCGTTCCAGAGAGGCAAGACGAATTGCCGCGCTGTTTGCCCACAAAAAACACGGTGGATATAAAAAGGCCCGAAACAACATCCGACTGCAGATCGGCCAGAAGGACAGTTTCCGCAAAGGTGTTGTTCGTTCAGGTGCGTACATGCGCACAATAAAAAGTATCTTTCATAAATACAGACTTCCCCTGGAGCTGGCATATCTTCCCCATGTCGAATCTTCCTTTAATCCGAGAGCCCACTCCAAAGCAGGGGCCGTGGGGCTCTGGCAGTTTACCCGGATTACGGGCAGGGATTTCATGACGGTTAATGATGTTCTTGATGAACGCTACGATCCGGTTCTTTCCAGCCGGGCGGCAGCAAAACTTTTGAAAAAAAATTATGCACAGTTAGGAAGCTGGCCCCTGGCCCTGACCGCCTATAATTATGGTCGCCCCGGCATGGTTCGGGCACTGAACCAGAGAAAAACATATAGCAATATCTTCAAAAATCATCGAACTGGTCTATTTAAATTCGCCGCCCGTAATTTTTACTCCGAATTTCTGGCCGCTCTCCGCACAGCCCGAAAAATGGAAAAAGACGGGTCCATTATTCGGGACCGCCCGGCAGCGACATTCACCGTGCGCATGAAAGGCTATGCTGATTTTGACCAGCTTCGTCGTTTTTTACGGATTTCGTCCACGGATCTGGCCCGGCTCAATCCCGCATTACTGCAGCCGGTACGCGCCGGCAAAAAATATATTCCCAAAGGGTATCAGCTTCGGTTGCCGGCAACACCGTCCTTCAAACGCCGGGCAAAAAAAATGGGACGACGTTTTTACCATGCCCGCCAGATTCGTGACCGTATTTATATCGTCCGCAGGGGCGATACTATCAGCTCTATCGGTAAAAAATTCGGCCTGTCAAGCCGCAGCCTCATCCGTGCCAACCATCTCAATCGTCGGGGATTTATTCATGTTGGACAAAAAATAATCCTGGTGCCGCGTATGGCCGGCAGACATAAAAACACTATTATCATTTTACAGGACAGAGCAAAACATAAACCACGACATAAGGGTCACAAATAATAAGGAGCTCCCATGGATATATCAAAAACCATTGCAGAAATGAAACAACGACCTGATTTCACCGATAATGTCGGCATGATCCTTATTCACAACGGGACCGTACGTAACTGGTCACGTAAGGATCACAGCAAGGTAACCGCACTGGAAACAACGGTCGATGAACAACTTATTGAACGGCTGCGCCTGGAATACAAAGAAAAACCCGGTATTTATGAAATTATCATTGAAACACATTCCGGCAGATTCCTCCCCGGTGATGATCTGCTCTTTATCATCGTTGCCGGAGATCTGCGGGAACACATCAAACCGGTTCTGGCAGAGCTTCTTGACCGCGTAAAGGCAGAAGCCATCAGTAAAAAAGAAGTCATCATCGAATAACACCCCTTACCGCTACCCCAAGGGGAGGATAACACCAATGCCCACCGCCGCCCGACTGATTAAAAAATACAAACGGGGCAACACCCTGCCCCATATCGTCGCCCGACTGGCCCAGCTGATTAATGACGACAACTCCACCCTGCGCGATTTTGAAGAAATTATCAGTCTGGATCCGGCATTGGTCGGGCGACTCCTGACGCTGGTTAACAGCTCCTACTACGGGCTGGTCCACAAAGTGGATTCCGTTTCCCGTGCCATCGCCCTGCTCGGGATGAAAAACCTCCACAACATAGCCGTTACCGATGCTCTGAAAGGGATGTTCACTGTCGGAAGAGGTGATGGTGGTTTTTCCAGCGATCGGCTATGGATTCACTGCGCAGCAACAGGAATCTGCAGCAAAATGATAGCGGAACGAATTTTTTCCATCAATGGTGATGATGCCTATCTTGCCGGCATTCTCCATGATATTGGTTTAATAGTTGAATGGCAGGGCGCTGAAAAAAAATTTCTCCAGGTATACGAGAAAATCGGTAATAACGAACCCGCCATTATTGAGCTGGAAAGAGAATTCCTCGGCACCGATCATTGCGAAATAGGCTATCTGCTGGCAAAAGAGTGGCAGATACCGGATTCCCTTTGCGAAGCCATTCGTGATCATCACTCGGTCATGGAAAATATACAGCCTGAATCACCGCTTGGCATCCTACAGATCAGTGAATATATTCTCAGTCAACTGGGTTTCTCCGTCAAAGAGGGGATACACATTATCCCCACGTCTTCACTCGCCGAGCATATCCAGCAGAACATCGAAGAATACACAGTGCTCGCGGAGGATATTCCCGAAGAAATCGAACGGGTGCGTGAGCTGTACGAACATTGAGGCTGATCATGACAACAACCACACTTTTCTCCGATCTTGTCGACGCCGACGGAAAGCTGAAACCGCTTCTGGACCATCTGGAACGGGAGACTGAAGGCCTGAACTTTTTTCTCTGTGACCGAAAGGAGAATACGCTGGCTTCTCCTGATTTTCCCAAGCCTGCCACCGAAGCGCTCTCCTGCCTCAGGAAGTATAGTTCCACGCAGAACCAGACGGGACCACAACCGATAATAGACGGGCTCTTTGTACACGATATCCCGGAACTGGGACTCTCCATCTTGACCACCCCAAAAGCCGGCATGGACGAGGAAGAGGATGGGGAGTGGACAAAACGAATTCTTCGCCTTGCCGTTAACCTCTATCTCGCCGACAGAAAAACGGAAAAAATCGCGAGCAGATTACGAATTCAAAAAAAACAATTTGACCGTCGGGCAAGTGTTCTGGAAAAAAAATTCCAGGATATCATGGAAGAAAACGAACAGAATTACCGAAAGATTCAAGAGCAGCAACTTAATTATTCCAAGACCCTGCAGGCGGAGATCACCCAGCAGACCGCCGAGCTGCGGGCGGCAAAGAAAGCGGCGGAAGCCGCCAATGTGGCCAAGAGTGAATTCCTGGCCGCCATGAGTCATGAAATCCGCACTCCAATGAACGGTATCATCGGTTTTACGGACATGCTTCTTGATACCATCCTTGACGACGAACAGGTGGAATTTGCCCAAACCATTAAACGAAGCGCCGACGCCCTGCTCTCACTCATTAACGATATCCTTGATTTCTCAAAGATTGAAGCCGGCAAACTTGAGTTGGAGGACATTGAATTTGATCCGGAAATAACGGCTCAGGACGTCTGTGATCTGATCCGGCCAAGGGTTGTCGGACTCCCCATAGAAGTGCTCTGTAGAATCGACAATACACTACCGGCAAATGTTATCGGCGACCCGGGGCGCTATCGCCAGGTCCTTGTTAACCTGATGGGCAATGCCGCTAAATTTACCCGGGAAGGCGAGCTGGAACTGGCTATTAACGTTGAGGAGGAACACAAAGAACATCTTGTCCTACATGCGACTGTTCGTGACACAGGCATCGGTATCATCGAAGAAAAACTGGAATCCATTTTTGATGCATTTAAACAGGCGGACGGCTCAACAACTCGGGAATACGGCGGTACCGGCCTTGGCCTTTCCATCTGTCGCCGGATAGCAAAACTCATGGGCGGCCATGTCTGGGCGGAAAGCGAGTCGGGCAAGGGATCTATTTTTCACTTTACCGCCCGGATGCAAAAGACGAAACAGCAACGGGTGAAAAATTTTCACAAGGTCTCCCTGCAGGGCAGGCATGTCCTCATCGTGGACGACAACCCCACCAACTTAAGCATCCTGCAGCACATCCTGGAATCAGCCGGGCTGAAAGTAACCGCCGCCCACAAAAGTGCAAAGGTGGAGGAGATCGTCCAACAGTCGATCCGGGACAATATGCTTTTTGATCTGATCATCCTCGATATTCAAATGCCGCAGCCCGACGGTTATGTACTGGCCAAGCTTCTGAAAGACATCCCGGAAACATCATCCATCCCTCTGCTGGCTTATACCTCTTCCACGGAACGCAACGCCCACCGCTGCCGGGAAGCCGGTTTCGATGCCTTTCTCACAAAACCGGCCCGCAGGGATATTTTATTTAAAACCATGGAAAAGCTGCTGGCGCCACCAACGGACGTCCGAAAAAAACAGGGCACTGAACGCTTAATCACCCAATATTCTGTTCGGGAAGAGATGAAGCAGTCGGTCCGCCTGTTGCTGGCCGAAGACAATCCCGTCAACCTGAAACTTGCCACCCTGATTCTGACCAAGGCCGGCTACACGGTAACCAGCGCCCAAAACGGCAGGGAAACCGTTGAAACATTCGCCAATGCCCCGCATGATTTTGACCTGATCCTGATGGACGTACAGATGCCGATCTTAGATGGGCTTGAGGCAACCAGGGAGCTTCGGGATCGCGGATTCAACGATATCCCGATTGTGGCCATGACGGCAAATGCGATGAAGGGAGACCGGGAGATCTGTATTGATGCAGGGATGAACGATTACATAACCAAGCCCATTAAACGTGAAATCGTTTTTCAGATCATTGAAAAATGGATCACTCAAAAAACCGTTCCATCCCTTTAACTAATAATTTCCGCAATCTCCTGCTAACGGATAAAAAACGTGCCGGCACATACCCTCCATACTCGGCTTCGCAACTGGGCCTTTGCGCAGAACAGTGAAGAATCAGCCGGTAAGAATCTACTTCGGTCGACCGTTCGTATCATTCTGATTGTCCAGCATATTTTTTTCAAAACCCATCTCTCCCTACGTGCGTCAGCCCTTACCTATTCGATCATTCTGTCTCTGGTACCGATGCTGGCCATGAGTACGGCAATCCTCAAGGGACTGGGCAGCGATAATGATCTCAAAATAGCCGCCTATCGCCTGATCGAGCAAGTAGTACCGGCAACAAGCCCGGCCCTGAATGGACAACCCATTCCGGCAACGACTCCGGGGACTGAAGGAACACAACCCGGGCAAGGAAGCGATACATCGCCGACAACCAGCATGGCCAATCATCTACGCAATGCAGTCGACATGATTTTCGACTATGTCGACCGAACAAACTTTGCCGCACTCGGCGCCTTCGGTATCATCGGTCTGCTTTTTGTGGTGCTCCTTATGCTCAATGATATCGAAAGCACCATGAATGTGATCTGGCACAGTACAAAAAGCCGCCCTCTTGGCCGAAAAATAATGGATTACCTCGCCCTGCTTATCCTGCTTCCCATCTCGTTAAATACCGCTATCGCCGGAGGGGCAATTCTCCAGAGTAAAAAAATGATGGGTTATATCACGACCATTGTTCCATCGGAATGGTTGATCAAGATGCTGCTTAAAGGACTTCCTTTCCTCTTCATCGTCGGCTGCCTGACCTTCATATATCAATTCTTTCCCTATGCCAAGGTAAAGACCTATGCCGCACTCATCGGCGCACTTTTCTCCTCCATCTGCTGGTTTATAGTCCTCCAACTCTACATCGCCCTGCAGATCGGTGTTTCTCAGTACAATGCAATTTACGGCTCCTTTGCCACCGTTCCTCTTTTTCTGATCTGGCTCCATCTTGGTTGGATTTTCCTCTTATTAGGCGCCGCCCTTGCCTATGCCGTGCAGAACAAAAACAGATACAATCCTGCCGTTGACGGTACCATCACACCCAGGCATCGCCTGCAGCTTGCCCTTGATATTTTGCAAAGAGTTTACACAAACTTTACCCATAACCGGGCGACCGACATGCATGACCTTGCCGCATCACTGCCTAAAGAACCGATTTCCCAGCTCTCGGAGACCAGTATGCTTCTAGCCAAAGGAGGCCTGCTCTATAAAATAGCCGACACGGAAGAATTGACGATAGTTCCAGCCCAACCGTTGAACCGGCTCAATGCCGTGGACATTCTCACTCTGATTATGGGAAAGGACACAGCCGACTCTGCGGGCGGTCGGCTTACTGACGAGATGATCAAAATTGCCGGTTCCGGGATGCCGCACCCTCTCTTTTCCATCCACGCCGGGAGTGCCCATGCAGCAAAAGGATAACCTGGTCATAGACACCCGTCTGGGCGCCAACAACATTCTGGTCCTTATACCCCATGCCGGACGGGCTTCCCAAAATACCGCCGTTGCCCCCATGATGGCTTTTGGTCGAAAACTTGCCGAGCACCTGCACTGTTTCACCGTAATGAACGGCAAATACAGACCGTCAATCGTTGACATGAATGATGTACGAGCCATTCGGAAACGCAAAAGAATCACGGATGATTTTCTGCTCAGAATCAGGGAATTCAAGAATGAAATAAGTGAAAACAATCTTATTCCACTTGTCCTGATTATAAATAAAGGAACAGATGGACAACCAAGCGACATTATTCTCGGCTATGGACAGGGTGAACGCAGCAGAAAAGACCGGCCGCACAGACCGACCATGGCCCCCTCCATGCTGTCTAAAATTCGCATGTCCCTGGAGGACAATGGATTCAGTACGTCCATTGCCGACACGGATTCCCTGTTATGTGGTCGTGAATCCTACTGCCTGAACCAGTTGTTTCGACAGAAAAATTATATAGACGGATTTTATGACCCCACCGTCCGCTCCCTGGTTGTCACCATTGCCCCGGAAAAATTGGCCGACGAAGACTGCGCCGCCGGCACGGGGCGGCTTTTTTCGCGGGCCCTTGCCGAATATGGTGATTCCATGTCACTGGTACGCCGGGTTGCCGTTAGCGCCATAGAAACGAGCAAGCCACAGGACCTGCGGTATATTTTCCGGGTCCATGGTGACAATCCGAAAAATGATATGATTCGTGAATCATACATAGACGAACTCGCTCGCTCCATCTCGGCAAATGGCCTCCTTCATCCGTTGGTCCTGCTGCAGAAAAATGACGGTCGATATAAAATCCTGTGCGGATTTCGCCGCTTCCAGGCAATCCGTCGCCTGGGCAGGCAATGGGTCGAGGCGAAGACCCTAAACGAAGAGGATTTCACGACCGAGGATTTTTTCAATATCTCCCTGGCAGAAAACACCAAGCGAAGGAACCTCAACCCGGTAGAGATAGGTAATTTTTTAGAATCCGCCGGGAGAGAACTCGGATTAAACAATGCACGTCTTGCCGAACAATTTGGTGAAAGCCTGGCCATCGGCAAGCCGGGATCTAATGTTTCCCAGTCAACCATTCATAAATACAGAAAACTCTATCAGCTCAGGGAACGAGGCGAATCGCCGGAAATGATTTCCGACATCATCAATGACAGACTCCGTTTTTCCATTGCCGCAGAGGTACTGGCCCCAATCAAGGTACCTCTCGACCGGGACAGCCTGTATCTTGATATCGTCAAACCACTGGCCCCAACCAGGCCGCAACTTATACAAATTATCAAGATTCTCCGCTCTGTCCATCCCCGGCTCAGCAAGGCCATCTCAGATCCCCATGTTCGAAAAATACTGGAACAGGCCGTGCATTCTTCCCACAGGGCAAACTCTTTTATCCATGCCCTGCGCAAGGCCGGTGACCAACAACCCGAAGAAAACCAACAGACCTTCACCTCAACAGTTGAGGCTTTGCGCAAAGATGTCTTTGGCGCAAAGGCCAACAAGCAGGATTTCAACATTACCCGTTCCTCGAAAGGACGAAAAAAAAGCCTGACCCTGCATATCCGTCTTCAGGAACAGTCCATGGAACAGATGGTGGCAAACTTAAAGCAGTTGCTCACTGATGAATATCGGCTGAAAGAATTACATAAACTTCTTAAGAAGTCCTCTACCTCGTAAGGAATCATCCGGGGACGACTCTGATTCCACACTGGCATCTGCAACAGTTTTCGCATGCGAAAACTGTTGCAGATGATGATATACACCCAAAACTTTATAGAAATATTCCACATTTCCCTGTATCGAAAATTTACAAAGACATACCAATATGAAGATCCTTATTTTCGGGGCCGGCGCTCTTGGTCAGGCGCTTGGCTGTCTCCTAGCGGCTGATGGACATGCGGTTGACCTGATTATCAGAAAACGATTTATTGATGCAATCCGGCCCAACGGCCTGAAAGTTACCGGCATTTTCGGAAATTTTACTGCCGATCCAGATCGACTCCAGCTGTTTGAGGATAGTAGAGAACCGGACGAAACCGACTATGATTGCGCTCTGATAACCACCAAATCCTATGACACGGCTGAAGCTGTCCGCGCGATTGCCGGTCTAAATAATTTTTCCGGACCCGTTGTTTCCATGCAAAACGGCTGCGGCAATATTGAGCGGGTGGAACAAAAATTTGGCTCGATCCGGACTTTCGGGGCGCGAGTAATCACCGGCTTTGAGATCATGCTGCCCGGTACGGTCAACATTACCGTTACCGCCGACGATGTCCATATCGGCTCCTGCATCCGTGGCCCCATTCCACCTTTTGCCGAACGTCTTGCTGATACCGTAAGCAGGGCGGGCCTCCCCTGTAGAGCCGTTAATGATATTTACCAGGATCTCTTTGCCAAATTACTCTACAACTGCGCCTTGAATCCTCTGGGAGCAATTTTGGGCGTCCATTACGGCGCTCTGGGGGACGCCCCTGAGACGCGAAAAATAATGGAGCAGGTAATCGACGAAACCTTTGCCGTTATTCACGGTCTTGGCGGGATAACTCCATGGCCTGACGGAAAAAGCTATCGCAAGGTTTTTTATGAAAAACTCCTGCCCATGACGTATAACCACCGGCCATCAATGCTCCAGGATCTGGAACAGGGCAAACCAACCGAGATCGAATCACTGGCCGGATATGTTGCCGACCAGGGAGCCAAGCTCTTAATTCCTACCCCTACCTGTTCAATGCTGGCTGGACTCGTCCGTTTTCGCGAACGGGCAGGGACTGCAGAAAAGAAGGAAGAACGGCTATATCAGTAGGAATAAACGCAAGAAATCCGGAACAGGGAGAGAGGAGGAATTCCCTGTTCCGGACATTGGGGAATGAAGCTGGGGAGGGGGGATTATTTTTCCTTGAGAAGATCTCGAATTTCAGTAAGGAGTATCTCCTGCTTGGGAGGCTCGGTCGGGGCTTCTTCCTCTTTCTTCTTCATACTGTTCATGGCCTTGACGACCAGGAAAATTGCAAAGGCGACGATGGTAAAATCGACAACACTCTGGACAAACTTACCGTACCCCAGGACAACAGCCGGAGCATCACCGGCAGCGGCTTTCAAGGTAATGGCAAGATTGGTAAAGTCCACGCCTCCAAGCAGAAGTCCGATGGGTGGCATGATGACATCGGCAACAAACGAGGAAACAATTTTTCCAAATGCCGCGCCTATAATGATACCAACAGCCATATCAACGACATTGCCTTTAACGGCGAATTCTTTAAATTCTTTCAGCATTCCCATAGATGTTATCTCCAGAATTTTCCATGCTAAAACTTAAGCTGCGGCCTCATCTTCATTAGCGTTTTTTCTCCAATTCCCTTAACATTCATCAGGTCTTTGGCACTTTTAAACTTCCCGTTTTTCTTGCGATAAGCGACGATTTTTTTTGCTGTCACGGGGCCGATACCGGTAAACTCCGTCAGTGTTTTTGCATCGGCGGTGTTAATATTTACTTTGCCGGTCTTTTTTTTCGTTGCTTTTGATGTCTTGTGACTTTTTTTCTTCGACGATTTCGTCTTTTTCTTGGCCGAACTCGATTTATCCGTTGTGCCTTTTTTGCTTTTTGAACTCTTTTTTGTTTTTGAATTTTTCTTTGTTTTTGATTTCGATTTGCTCTTTTTTTTCGTCTTGTTAGACTTTGAGGTGGAACTTTTTTTACTGCTTTTGCTGCTGCTCTTGGTCGAGGAATCACCAGTGGATTTTGCCATTACCGGCATGGTTGAAAACACAAACGCCATGGCAAGGAGTGAAATAAAAAAACAAAGAATTTTTTTGCGCTGCATTGCTACATCTCCCTATATTAAATTGTATGGATAACAAATAAAAAATCATCCCCCCAGCATACCCTTGAGAGTTCCAACGATGTTTTCCCCTGCGGACCGTCTGCTCCGCTCAACAATCCATCAATTTAATCGGCAACAGGAGCAGAGAACTTTTCTTGAATGTAGGAGATAACAACTTCGATTGCCTGCTGTTTTCTTTGTCGGCAAAATAAATACAGTTTATCAACTGAGAAAAATAATCGAACCCATACGCAGGTGCAAGTAATTATTTGGTAAGCATTATTTCCTCGCACAAGGATTCCCTTAAAATCGTTGCACGCCAGAACTCTTGCCCTTGCAGGCAAATAAATTTTATTCTATTTTTTCTGATCTCCTCAAAAGCTCTACATCCGTGAAATTAAGGAAGCGCGTCCCTGCTTGAAAATATTACATTGACCTACCGCCGGACATCATGATCGCGGCGACGCCTTCCCTGGTTCCAAGCAGACTGTGTATCATTTTTTTGTAGGATCCTCCGGCAACAGGATTTACAGGGCTCCAGCTTCACTGATGCCTTTTCTCTTGTAGATCCTTTCAACATTGTCTACACTAAAAAGTCATGATTTCGGCAAGATGAAATAAAAGCCACAATTCCCTCAACGTCTGCATAATTTTACCGCCAACCCGACAATAATGTTTTTGAAGTTCCGCTTTTTCGCCTTTATACTTGCCCTTGCTCTTTTCGGCTGCTGCCTTATAGCCATCCGGACCACCGGCAACTGGACCAGACGACTGGAACTCCAGCGTATTCAGGAGAAGGCCGCTAAGGCATTGAAGGTATACACGGGTGATCTGCAAAGTGAACTCGATAAATTTGATGCTCTCCCTCAAATACTGGCGACAAATCCTTTTTTTACCAATCTGATGCAGCATCCCGGGGACAAACAACTCATCGACAGGGTCAATCGTGAGCTGGAACGAATCAACCGGCTTGCACAGACCTCCGCTATTTATATCATTGATGCAGAAGGAACCGTCATTGCCTCAAGCAACTGGCGGGGCGCCGTCTCGTTTATTGGAGAAGACCTGACTTTCCGCCCCTATTTTCAAGAAGCCGTCAAAGGTCATCCCGGACGTTATTTTGCCCTGGGTACGACCTCGCATGTTCGTGGATATTATTTTTCAGCGCCTATCACCAGGTCGACCACACCTATTGGTGTTCTCACCGTCAAGGTTCAACTACAGCAACTTGAAGACATTTGGGCCAGAGGATCTGAAAAAGTCATTGTTACCGATCCCCAGGGCGTTATTTTTATAACCAGTTACGCGCCATGGAAATTTCGCGCTCTCCATCCGCTGAGTAGGGAAGTCACGGAGAAATTGCGCAAAAGCCGCCGATATGGTGATATCGCACCCGATGCTCTGACCGGCACGGCAATAAGCATGGCCGGAAACGACTCCACTCTGCTGAACCTCAGGGGAGATGCCGTGGCCCCACAAGATCGAAAAGCCAAGGGCCGCCACCCCTACCTGATCCAGTCAAAAACCATGCCCTCTGCAGGTTGGACGGTTCATATCCTCAGTGATCTTTCCCATATCGACAACTACGTCCGCAATATGATGCTGTTAATGGCCGTTTTTCTAGCGGCCTTGTTTCTGCTCGGTATGCTGTTGTATAATCGTCGCAAAACAAGACGGGAGCGTATCATCCTGGAAGATCACGCCCGGACCATGTTGCAAAAGGCCAACGAGCAGCTTGAAGACAAAGTCAAACAGCGAACACGGGAACTTACCCGAACAAACAGCAGGTTATATGATGAGATAGAAGAACATAAACAGACGGAGCAGGAATTGCGTGCCACGCAGAATGAATTGATTCAGGCCGGAAAACTTGCAGCCATCGGTCAGATGGCTGCCTCCATCACCCATGAGATCAATCAACCCTTGTCGGCAATCCGTATGTATGCGGACAATGCCTGCTTGTTCCTCGAGCAACGGCAACCGGACGAGGCCAGGCAGAACCTGTCGGATATTGCAATCGTTATCAACAAAATGGCAGAAATAACTAGGCATCTGAAATCATTTGCTCGAAAATCCCCCGGCAAGGTAACCCCGATACTGTTGTCGGAACCAATTACCAGCGCCCTCTCCCTGCTAAACCTCCGCATAACAAAGCACAATGTACAGGTACATGCCAATCTGCCGGAAATGGATATTTATGTCCTTGCCGAGTCCATTCGCCTGGAGCAGGTATTGGTCAATGTGATCGGCAACGCGCTGGATGCGGTTACTACTCAGGAAATTAAAAAGATTACTCTTAATATGTTTTTTGACAGGCAATGGGTCACAATTACCTTGCATGATTCCGGGCCCGGAATTGCCATAGAACATATTGGTCAGCTTTTTGACCCTTTTTTCACTACCAAAGAAGAAGACAGGGGACTTGGCCTGGGACTATCGCTTTCCCGGGCCATTATTCATGATTTCGGAGGAACCATCCAGGCGGACAATCACCCGGAGGGAGGAACAGTGGTAACCATCACCTTACAACGGACAAGATCCGGAAGGGACGATTAATATGAACGGAAATGGGCGCGTCATAGTCATTGATAATGATGAACATGTTTGCCGGGCCGCCGGTCAAGCATTGATGCTTGCCGGATACACTACCGACTGCTGTAACCGTGCCGAGGATGCAACGGAAAAAATTTCCTCAAAATGGCCGAACGTTGTGGTTTGTGATGTAAAGATGCCCGGTATGGACGGCTTTGACCTCCTGCATCATGTTGTAGAGATTGATCCTGATTTGCCGGTGATATTGGTAACCGGGCACGGGGATGTCAGTATGGCCGTAGAGGCCATGCGTCTGGGTGCCTATGATTTTATTGAGAAACCGTTGTCATCGAGCCGACTGATTGACGTTGTCGGCCGGGCCATGGAAAAACGACGGCTCATTCTCGACAACCGAAAATTACGGGCCGAGGTCAGACGAAAGGATGGCTTGGAATCCGTTATCCTGGGGAGAAGCGAAAAAATTGCTCAGTTACGCCAGGCGATTCTCAATGTTGCCGATACGGACACGGATGTGCTGATTATCGGTGAAACCGGGACAGGTAAGGAGCTGGTCGCCCGCTGTCTGCATGAACAGTCCAGCCGCTGCAACAACCATTTTATCGCCGTCAATTGCGGCGCCATGCCGGAATCCATTATTGAAAATGAATTATTCGGCCATGAGCCCGGCGCCTACACCGGTGCTGATCGTCTTCATATCGGCAAATTTGAACAGGCCTCCGGCGGCACCCTGTTTTTGGATGAAATTGAGAGCATGCCTATGGCCCTGCAGGTGCGCCTGCTTAGAGTTCTGCAGGAACGTGCCATCGACCGACTTGGAGGCTGCAACACCATTCCACTTGATCTGCGGGTCATTGCCGCCTCCAAACAGGATCTTCTTACTTTAAGTGAACAGGGAAAATTCCGGGCGGACCTCTACTACCGCCTCAGCGTTGTTACCCTGCAAAATCCCCCTCTGCTCCGGAGACTTGAAGATATCCCCATCCTGTTTACCCATTTTCTCCTCAAAACGGCAAAACGGTTGGAACGACGCCCGCCTGAGCTTTCCCCCACTTTACTGCAAAAGCTGATGGGACACTCCTGGCCCGGAAATGTCCGGGAGTTGCAGAATGTTGCCGACCGGACGGTCCTGGGTCTTGATTCGCACTTTGGGGAACCAATGACCAATATCGACAGGAGGCCGCCTCTTTCAAGTCAGCTTGCCGCCTTTGAACGATGTATCCTGGAACAGGAGCTTTCATTGAACAAGGGCAATATCGGCAAAACATGCCAATCCCTTGGTCTGCCACGAAAAACTCT
>WGCP01000387.1 GCA_015493715.1 Desulfobulbaceae bacterium | reverse complement strand
ATGGCGCATAAGCCGAATTATATTTTATTTGCCGCCTATAATGCAAGCTCATACAACGCAAAACCCTTCCAGGAACAATTTGATGATCCAGGGTTGAATGTCGATGATACGGAAGCACAATTTCAACTCAGTATTAAATTTCCCCTGCTGGTGAATCTCTTTAATAATACCGCTGATATTTATGCCGCCTATACCAATCGTTCATTCTGGCAGGTCTATAACAGCAAGGAATCCGCCCCGTTTCGGGAAACCAACCACGAGCCGGAGGCGTGGATTCAATTTCATCCACACTGGCAGTTGTTCGGCTTTACCAATGTCTGGAATTCATTCGGCATCGTCCATCAATCAAACGGCCGGGGCGGTGAACTCTCCCGGAGCTGGAACCGTGTTTATGCCTGGTTGACCGTGGAACGCGGCGACCTGGCCATGGGCATCAAGCCCTGGATCAGAATCCAGGAAGATGCCCAGGACGACGACAATCCGGATATCACCGACTATTTAGGCCATGGTGAATTCTATGCATCATATAAATGGCATGAAAATGTCTTTAGCTTAATGTCCAGGAACAACCTGGAATCCGGCTTTCAACGAGGGGCCGTTGAACTGAGCTGGAGCTTTCCCCTGCCGCACTGGCCGTACTTAAAGGGCTATGTCCATTATTTCAACGGCTATGGAGAAAGTCTGATCGACTATAATCACCATGCAAACACCATAGGTATCGGCCTTTCCCTCACAGACTGGCTGTAAGGGGTGCGGCCAAAAAATCATTGCCCGATTTGTGTTCTATTAGCCGCCGATGCGTGACATCCGGCCATGGCAATCGCCGCCGTCTTCCTTAAGACGCTCGGCCATCTGATGGCCTTTGGGTTTATTGCGAATTGCCGTGAGTAAGGTTTCCCGGATATCGGCATCACTGCAGCCGGCCCGCAGCACGCTTTTCAGGTCGGTTTCCTCATCATGGAGCAGACAGGAACGCAGCCTCCCCTCGGATGTCAAACGCAGCCGATTGCAGCGGTCGCAGAAATGATGGCTTATAGGGCTGATGAATCCCAACGAGCCCCCGGCATCAGCGCCCAGCTTAAAAACCGATGCCGGGCCGTCGGCCTGCTGTTTCTCCTGGGGAATCAACTCCCCCAGAGCGCCGAACCGGGCCTTGATTTCATCAGACGACATGTAGGTGTCCCTGGTCCAGCGGGTCGAAGTGCCGATGGGCATAAACTCAATAAATCGAATCTGCAGCGGCATCTTCCTGGAAAGCTCTGCAAAAGCAGGCAATTCATCATCATTGATATCCCGCATCACAACCATATTGAGTTTAACCGGTGAAAAACCAACCTCCAGCGCTGTTTCAATTCCTTTCCAGACCCGGTCAAAACAATCAACACCGGTAATCTCCGCAAAACGATCACGTTGTAATGTATCAAGACTGATATTGACCTTCGTCACACCGGCATCAAAAAGCCCTTGCGCATACTTTTCAAGAAGCACGCCATTGGTGGTAATGCGAATATCGTCAAGACCTTCTATTTCGGCAAGATGACGGATAAAATGCATAATATTGTTTCTGACCAACGGCTCGCCACCGGTCAGGCGCAGTTTGGAAATACCCATTCCCACGGAGACCCGGACGACCCGAAGTAATTCTTCGTAGGTGAGCAGTTCATCCTGTCCGAGTTTGACCAGACAACCATTTTTTTCGTCTTCGGTCACACAGTACATGCACTTCAGGTTGCAACGATCGGTCAATGACAGCCGCAGATAGGAAATCGTGCGTGAAAACATATCCATCGGAGCTGGTTGAGCAGCAGGGTGTTCGGCGTTTATATCCTTCATAGAGATGTATGGTTGAGCTTGCAATATAATGGTATCTTCGGTACAGACACAGTTCGTGCCTTTTATCCTCGCCAATGAAGGCCCACTGTTACCACCAAACGAAGCACATTGCAAGACAGGCCATTCCTTATGCTCATCCTTGCCATAGAAAGTTCCTGTGACGATACCGCAGCCGCTGTTGTTACGGCTCCCGGCCAGGTACACTCAAATATCATCTCCAGTCAGTTTGAAATCCATGCCCCCTTCGGCGGTATTGTGCCGGAGCTTGCGTCGCGTGCCCACATTGAAGCAATCAGGCCCTTGGTTGAACAGGCGCTATTGCAGGCTGAGGTCGATTTGGACGATATCGATCTTATTGCCGCCACTCAGGGCCCAGGTCTGGTGGGATCGCTCTTGGTCGGCTTTACCTTTGCCAAGGCCCTGGCGCTGGTGAAAAATATTCCCTGCGTCGGAGTTGACCACTTGGCCGGCCACTTGCTTTCCTCCCTTCTTCTTGACAAGCCACCCGTGTTCCCCTACACGGCCCTGGTTGTTTCCGGCGGTAACACAAGCCTGTTTGACGTCAGGGGTCATACCGATTATACGCTTATGGGCCGAACCAGAGATGATGCCGCAGGTGAGGCCTTTGACAAGGTCGCAAAACTTCTTGAACTTGGGTATCCCGGCGGCCCGGCAGTCAGTATTACCGCTGAAAAGGGTGACCAGGCAGCCTTTGCATTTCCCAGGGCCTGGCTGGATAAAGACAGCCTTGATTTCAGTTTCAGCGGTCTCAAGACCTCTGTGGTCAACACTGTTCATAAGTTCAAACAACGGGGTGAACAGATTCCGGTTGCTGATATCTGCGCCTCATTTGAACAGGCTGTCGTTGAAGTGCTGGTTGAAAAAACACTTACCGCCGCCCACAAAAACAATCATGGGGCCGTTGTTCTCGGCGGCGGCGTAGCCTGCAACAAACGATTACGCATGCAGCTCTCACAACGATGCAGTGAAAACAACATACAACTGTTTGTGCCCGATCCCGTCTTCTGTACGGATAATGCCGCCATGATCGCCCTGGCCGGATATTATCGCTATAAGCAGGGAAAGCTGCTGCTACCCGATGATGATGCCTACTCACGTTCACCCCTCAATTAGGCAACCATGGCCGAAAATTCAACAAAAAACATCCTGCGCCGGCAAAAACTGGCGCCCCACAAAAAACTGGGCCAGAATTTTCTGGTCCACAGGCATACTGCCGAGCGTATTGTCCAACTGGCGGATATCGGAAAAAACGACATTGTAACTGAAGTCGGCGTCGGCCTGGGCGCTCTAACCGAACCACTTGCCAAAGCTGCACGCAAGGTCATCGGTATTGAAGCCGACTCGGGCATTATCCGTATGCACAGGGAACAAAAAGACCTGCCGGAAAACGTGGATCTACGGCATCAGGATATATTACAGACCGATTTCGAACAACTGGCTCAAGAATCCGGAGGAAGGATTACTTTTGTCGCCAATCTTCCCTACTCCATCTCCACACCTTTCCTGTTCCGCTTATTTGCCCAGTCACATCTGATAAAAAGCGGCGTCATCATGCTGCAAAAAGAGGTGGCGCTCCGTTTGATGGCCAAGCCCGGCACCAAGGAATACGGCATACCGACCGTTTTGCTGACAAGTTGCGCCGACATCAAGATGCTGATGCAGGTGAAGCCGGAAGAATTTCATCCTCGGCCTAAAGTTGACTCGGCAGTGGTCCGATTACGTTTCTCCCCAATCCCGAAAAGGGTTGAAAGACTTGACAAGTTTTGCGCAAATACGTTACGAAAGGTTGTCAACGCCGCCTTCGGCCAACGCAGAAAAACCCTGCTTAATGCCCTGGCAGGTGGAAACTTTCACCGAACAAAAGAACAACTAGGCACCACACTTCTTTCCTGCGACATTTCGCCGTCAATTCGGGCGGAACGACTCGAAATACAAGATTTTATCAGATTGGCCAATGCCCTGGAAGAGCATATCCATACCATCGATTAATATACAGTTTGCCCGTATCGGGCACTGCGGCCGTAGAGGGATAACGCCGTGAAATGGGATGTCCGTCGCACGGCGAAATATTATTTTGTTCGCCTCAAACGTTTGCAGGGTTCACCCCATTCCCTGGCCATGGGAGCGGCCATTGGAGCAGCCGTTGCCGTTACGCCGACACTTCCGCTGCATACCATAATTATTATTGCCATTACTCTTGCCGTCCGCGCCAATACTATTGCTGCGATCATCACGGCTACCATCATCAGCAATCCCATGACCTTTTTTCTGCAGTATTGGCTGGCCTGGCGCATCGGTGATTGTTTTTTCCCGGATCGACTGAGTTGGAGCAGACTTAAAGCAATGCTTGATATGCTTCTACACCAGGGCATTGTCGAAAGCCTGCATACACTCAGTCAACTGAGCCTGGATGCCGCCCTTGTCCTACTCACCGGCGGTCTGGTCCTTGCCGTGCCTTTTGGAGTGGTTACCTATTTTCTCAGCCATCGTTTCTTTGACAAAATCCAGCAAAAACGCAAGGCAAAACACTTGCTGAACAACCGTTGATGAACTCGTAAAAAATACAGACAGTGCTTAAAGATGGCTAAGTAAAAACACAGATATACGAGGAGTAATGTTCTGTGGCGGGTCTTAACTATACATGTAGTATGTTGAGAGTCGCCACAGGACACACGACGAAGTAGATCGAAGTTTTTACGACGCCATCAACCGTTAACCCTGGAAAAAGCCTCTTTGTACCGGCGCTTTTCCTCTCCTCCTCTGCCGATCATGCAAAATTTTGTCTATCACAATCCAACGAAAATTATTTTCGGCCGTAATACCATTTCCGCAATCGGTAGCGAAACCATTCTCTGGGGAAGACACGCCCTTCTGGTGTATGGAAAAACAAGCAGTAAAAAATCAGGTCTTTACGATCAGGTTACCCGTGCTCTTACCGAGGCTGGAGTCTCTGTGACTGAACACGGCGGTGTACGCTCCAATCCGACCTTGGATCATGTTCGCTCCGGCATCAGGAAAGCTAAGGATCACGGCTGTGACGTCATTGTTGCCCTCGGTGGAGGGTCGGTTATTGACAGCGCCAAGGCGATCAGCGCCGGGGCCGTTGTCAACCATGACGTCTGGAAATTTTTTATCGGTAAAAAAAGTATCAAAGATACACTACCGCTGACCACGGTACTGACCATAGCCGCCACCGGATCGGAAATGAACTCGGGCATGGTCATAACCAATGAGAAAACCAGGGAGAAATTCGGCTTCGGCAACAAGCGACTTTTCCCCAAAGTCTCAATTCTTGATCC
Organism: Desulfobulbaceae bacterium; assembly: GCA_015493715.1. Taxonomy (GTDB): domain Bacteria; phylum Desulfobacterota; class Desulfobulbia; order Desulfobulbales; family Desulfobulbaceae; genus DRLX01. The sequence continues at coordinate 8,711 of WGCP01000387.1, read as the reverse complement.
CCAAATAACCTTTACGGTGCCTGCCGATTACACAGCTTATGGAGCAGTCGACGCCATCTCCCATGTCTTGGAATTTTACATGACCACCCAGGACCCGGCTACTCCGGTCCAGGACCGGCTGATGGAGGGACTGATCGAAAACAGTATGGACGCCTGCAATCGCTGTCTACAGGATCTAAAGGATTATGCCGCCAGGGCTGATTTGATGTGGACCGCCACTCTGGCTTTAAACGGTCTGACCGCATCCGGACTCGGCAGGGTCGGTTTTCCCATGCACATGATCGAACATTCCCTGAGCGCCCTGTATGATATTGCCCATGGTGCGGGTCTCTCCATTATCATTCCCGGCTGGCTCGTCTGGTTTTCCTCACAGAACCCCGAACGCGTTGCCCAGCTCGGCAGGCGGGTATTCGGCCGATCCATTGTTGACACACAATCCACTCAACAGCAGGCCCGGGAGACCCATATCGCCCTCAAAAAATGGTTTGACTCCGTTCACAGTCCAACCTCGTTGTCCGATGTGGGCATTTCGGCAACCGATCTACCGGCAATAGCTGAAAACGCTCTCAAACTTGCAAAGGTATGGCGCCTTTCAGCGTATACCCGAGAGAGCATCGAAGAAATTTTACGACTTTGTTTATAACCTGAACTCATCACCGTTGATCCGTCCTGTCCCCATGCAAGCTGCCCGCTGTCTGTTCCGCCGATTTTCTCCTTACTACTAACGTTTTTGAACACAACAATCGGATCAACCGAATAGAGTCATCATTTTTCCAGGACGACGGTGATTGTTTTGCAGAAAAAAACAATGACAATTTCCGTTGCGTAGGGTAGTAAATATGGAATTGTGTAATTGTGTTATTCTATTATTATTTCCGATTTTCCTTCTATGCAGCCAAAAGCTTTCACCAGCGAATCCATCTCCGCCCAATGGCTGAGCGATTTTGATAAATACCTGATTGGTGAAGGTACCCACGTCCGAACTTACGAAAAATTAGGCGCCCATCGGGTGCTGATGAACGGAAAGGAAGGAGTCTCCTTTGCCGTCTGGGCACCTAACGCCCGCAAGGTCACCCTTATCGGTGACTTGAACGAATGGGATACCTCAGCACATTCCATGTATTCTTCCGAAAGTGGGATATGGTCTTTGTTTGTACCTGAACTTCCTGAATTTTCGGTCTACAAGTATCACATCACCACGGCTGACGGCCAGTCCTTTGATAAATCCGATCCTTATGGATTTGCCATGGAAGAACGGCCAAAAACCGGTTCCGTTGTCGTCAACCTTGACAGCTACCAATGGCAGGATGAAAAGTGGCTCAATGAACGCGAACGACTCCAGGGTCTGAGCCGACCTCTATCCATATATGAAGTGCACTTGGGATCCTGGAAGAAAATTCCTGATGAACAATGGGGGGAGCGTTATCTCTCCTACCGTGAACTTGCCGACACCCTGATTCCCTATGTCCTTGAGATGGGATACACGCATATTGAAATGCTGCCCATAGCGGAACATCCGTTTGACGGATCCTGGGGGTATCAAATTCTTGGTTTTTTTGCCCCGACCAGTCGGTTCGGCACCCCTGCGGACTGTATGTATTTCATTGACCAGTGCCACCAGCACGGCATTGGTGTAATTCTTGATTGGGTACCTGCCCATTTCCCCAAGGATGGGGCCGGGTTAAACTGGTTTGACGGTACCCATCTTTATGCGCATGCCGATCCTAACCAGGGCGAACACCCTGACTGGGGAACCATGATTTTTAATTACGGTCGCAACGAGGTGCGTTCCTTTCTGTTGTCAAACGCCCTGTTCTGGCTGGATAAATATCATGTAGACGGACTGCGGGTAGATGCGGTGGCATCTATGCTCTATCTGGATTATTCCCGAGAAGATGGTCAGTGGATTCCCAATAAATACGGCGGTCGGGAGAACCTCGATGCCATATCTTTTCTCCGGAAAACCAATGAAGTCGTTCATGGCGCCTATCCCGGGATATTGACCATAGCCGAGGAATCCACTTCCTGGCCGATGGTATCTCGTCCGACCTATGTCGGCGGTCTTGGGTTCAGCCTCAAATGGAACATGGGCTGGATGCACGATACGCTGAGTTATATGCAGAAGGACCCGATTCATCGACACTTTCACCACAATCAACTCACCTTCGGCATGTTGTATGCCTTCCATGAAAATTTTGTCCTGCCCCTGTCCCATGACGAGGTGGTCCACGGCAAGGGGTCCATGCTAGGCAAGATGCCCGGCGATGAGTGGCAGAAATTTGCCAATCTACGCGCCTATTACGGGTTCATGTGGTCCTATTCCGGGAAAAAACTCCTCTTCATGGGCAATGATTTCGGGCAATGGCAGGAATGGAATCATGACCGGGGGCTGGAATGGGAAGCACTCAAAGCGCCTATGCATGCCGGCCTTAAACGTTATGTTCGTGATTTAAACCTCGTTTATCGTGATGAACCAGCCCTTTTTGAAAAAGACTTTGCGTGGGATGGATTCAACTGGATAGATGCCAACGATGCGGAAAATTCCGTGCTGTCTTTTATCCGCTTTGCTGAAGATAAAAATGATTTTCTCATTATTGTCTGTAATTTCACTCCTATCGTCCGCAGAAATTACTGCATAGGTGTACCCGTAGAAGAACGGTTCACGGTTCTCATCAACTCGGATCAAAAAATCTATGGCGGCAGCGCCGTCCATATCGAGGAGCCACTGCTCTCCAGAGGGCAATCGGCCCATGGATTGCCCTGTTCCCTCGAGTTGACACTGCCTCCACTGGCAACTATAATACTCAAACCCTCAAACAAATAATATGTTGTAGGCCATTCTCAAACGCAACCTCTACTCACAAATCTGCATTATGAAACTACAATTGACAAGAAAAGCGATTATCCTGGCAGGCATTGGTTTGATCATTTATATCGCTCTGGCGATGATCTATTCCAGTATTAAAAAACATCATCCCCTTACCGAGCACGAAGGTACCACGGCCACCAAACTGGTCAACATTGAAGAGTGGCAACAGCAGTCCAAGGAATATCAGGAGCAGTTGACCGCGCTACAGGCCAAGAATCATGCCTTGCAGAAACAGATTCAACAGCTTGAACGTGGAAAAAATCAAATACTTATCAAGATGCCGTCGACGGAAGTCATGGACAGGCTCAAAGAAACACTTAAAGAAAAGAAAAATCTCGAAAAGGACCTTCAAGGCTGTCAAAGTCGTCTGCAGCGAAAGAAAGGCCAGGCCGACCAACCGAATGCAGAAGAAAAAAAGCCCTCGGTGCAACCTGTAAAAAAGGCGGATAAGAAGGTTAATGAAGCCCAAGTACGCATACAACAACTTATTGAAAGCCAGGATATTCTGGCGGGTAAATACCAGAATATCCTCCAGCAAGACAATATTTTACGAAATAAACTCAATGAGACAGTTGCGGAAAACAGTGCCCTAAGGCAGGAAAACCTCAAATTATCCACTGCAAACCAACAGCTGAACCAGACCCTTGCTTCTATTGAAACAAAAAATAAAGATCTTACCGAAACAGCAAAAGAACACATTGTCGCTTTGACCGGTCAGGTTGAAAAATACAACACTGAGCTGACAGCGGCGAATACGGCGATCAAGGAATTAAAAGATGCTCTTGCCGAGTCCAAAATGAAGCTGGCCAATGATGTCAAAATTCAGCAGGAAAAAGATAATGAACTGGAACAGTGCAGCGTACAAATCCAGCAACAGTCTACTGAAATCGGAGGCCTTAAAGCACGATTGACCGATGCAGTGTCACAATTGGCACTGGCAAGAGAAAGTCTGAAAAAAGCTGACCTCAAAGCTGAAGCGATGCTTCGCTACGGACAGCAGAAAGACCAGTTACTTGCACCGTCAACCCGTCAGATAAGTGATCTGGAGCAACAACTCAAAGAAAAAGAAACGGAACTGGAACAAACCGGACAGGAGTTGATAGCCCTAAAAAAAGAACTGGCGGCTAAACCCGATGCCGACGCTGCGTTGCAGCAACAATGTGCCAAGATCCAACAGCAACTTGTAGAAAAAACGGCGGCACTTGAGGAAAGTGAAAAAAATCTTGTTGACCTGCGCGGCCAGCTGGCAGGGCTGCAGGAAGAACAGGCAAAAGAACTTACCGAGCGACAGCAGATGGTCAGGGACTTGGCCTCCATGACCGAGTCAACCGATGTTTTTAAAAATGAAATAGCCGGACTTAAAGAGCAGTTGAAAAAGGCAAATACTACCATTACTGACCTTACCGGTACCCTTGAACAGACCAAGACCGAGCTGGCCCAGACCAAAGAAGAATTGGCAAAGACCATTACCGAGCGTGATGAACTTCAAAAAAATCTGACCGCCAAGACTGAAGCATTGGCTAAGGCGCAGGAAGCAATAGCTCAGCTTAACAATAAACTGGATCAAAGCTCACAACAGCTTGTTGCTGCAAATAATGCAATAGCCACCCTCAAAAAGCAGGAGACAACGGTTCAGCAGAATTTGGCAGACCTACAGGCAAATGCCCAGAAAATTGAGCCGATTAAAGCAGCCTTGCAGGAAAAAGAAACCGCGCTGGCTGAAGCTGACAAGCAAATTACTGATTTACAGGCCCAGCTTGATGAAAAAGCCAAGGCAGTAACCGATCTGCAATCGCAGCTTGAGCCACTGCAGACTTCAGTAACCTCCCTTGAAGCAAAGAAAAAACAGTTAACTGCACAGGTAACGGAAATGCAGTCTAAACTTTCCGAACTTGAACCCCAGGTGGCGACCCTTAATGAATCGGTTGCCGCACTGGAGAAGGCGAAAACTGATCTGACCGCCCAGTTGGCAGCTGCAAACGAAAAGTTGGCCGCCCAAGAAGAGCTACAGAAACAGATTAAAACATTGCAGGCATCCGTTACTTCTCTCAAGGGAGAAAATGGTAATCTGACCGCCAAGCTGAAAGAGGCGCAGAAAAAGCTGGCAGCACAAAAAGAGCTGCAGAAACAGATTAAAACATTGCAGGCATCCGTTACTTCTCTCAAAGGAGAAAATGGTAATCTGACCACCCAGCTGAAAGAGGCGCAGAAAAAGCTGGCAGCACAGGAAGAGTTGCAAAAACAGATCGAAACCTTACAGGCTTCCGTTACTTCGCTGAAAGAAGAAAACGGTAAACTCTCTACCCAGCTGGATGCTGCAAAAAAAGCTAATGCCGGCATAGAAAAACTACAGGCTGATCTGAAGGTAAAAACGGATGAACTTGCGGCAGCTCAGTCAAAAATTAAGGCCCTGCAAGACAAGATGGGTCAACTTGAGCAGCTTGCGACCGTAATTAAAGAAAAAACAGCTACTCTTGCAGCGGCCAATGATCAAATAAGTGAACTTAAGGCAAAACTTACGACGCTTAGCCAGACATTAACCCAAAACAAGGAACAGACACAAACCCTTCAGGACCGCCTTACGGCAGCCGAAGCCAAAATCAAAACGCTCAACGATGCACTGAAGCAGGAAGAAAAGCTTGAAAAACAGCTCACGGAAAAAGAAACCGCTTTTACCCAGGTCCAACAGAATCTGGCAGCACTCACCACCGAGAAGCAACAACTTGCCGGCAAGCTTGCTCAGAGTGCGGCTGTGGCTGCCCAATTGGCTGAACTTAAATCTACGTTTTCTACAAAAGAGGGCGAAATTGAGCAGTTGAAGGCTACAATTACTGATCTCCAGGGAAGTGCCAAACAAGTTGAAGGACTTAAACAACAACTTGAAGAGGCTAATCAGAATATCAAGTCTCTTGAAGAAAAAATTAAAACCCTGCAAAAAGAACGCGAACAAATCATCCTGAAATCCAAAGATTCTGATAAAGACGGCGTTTCCGATGCCGACGATAAATGTCCAAATACCATTGCAGGAGCAAAGGTCAATGCTGATGGCTGTGAAATAGACACTGACAAAGATGGGGTTGTTGACCGCCTGGATCTCTGCCCGAACACAGCTCCGGGAGCAACCGTTGATAAGCTTGGTTGTGCCGAAAATGCAAAGATTGTCCTTCAGCATATCAATTTTGCCCTTGGTACCGCAAAACTAACGGATGCCGCTCAAAAAAATCTGAGCGGCGTAGCTAAAATACTCATCGGGCTTCCCGGAATGAAGCTTGAAATTGCAGGCTATACGGATAATATTGGTGATAGCAAGCGTAACCAGCAACTCTCCCAGAAACGTGCGCAGGCAGTAATGGATTATCTTGTCAAACAGGGTGTCCCTGCCGATCAGCTTTCTGCAAAGGGTTTTGGTGAAGCAGATCCCATTGCCGACAATGCGACGCCTGAAGGAAGAGCAAAAAATCGTCGTGTGGAATTGCACAGAATCCAGTGATCGTCTATAACCAAAAGATTTCTGGAACAGACCGTTACTAGAGTCAACCTCTATTACGGTTGTGAAAGACCCGACCTTCCTGTGAGGTCGGGTCTTTTTTTTACTACCTTCTACCCAATACCATATCAGGGATTACTATTCTTGCACGAACAGGAGACAGACAATAAAACCAGGGCTGCCAAAATTCTCGATATAGAAAGGGTTTCCCTGTGGCGTAAACTAAAGAAATATTAAGGTCGGGGAATCGAATTCTCTTGAAGCCAAAATATAAACTCTTCCAGGTCTTATTTTTTGATAGGAAATCAACCTGTACCGGTATCGAGCACAGAGATAGCTGCCTTCTCACGCAGGTAATCCATAAACACGGCCGTCACCGGTGACAATTCCCTGTTTTTTCTGAAAATCAGATAAAAATGACGATAGAGATCAACGCCCTGCAGCCTGATCGCTGCCATGGTTCCGCAGGCAATACTTCCTGAAGGGCACGACTTGAAAGGATAGAGACGCCGATACCAGCCTTAACGGCCTCCTTGATTGCTGCGGTTGAGCCGATTTCAGCCACCTTATGGAGAACATTTTCCGTCACCCCATGGGCCTTAAGCACTGCGGCAAACACCTTCCTAGTACTTGATTCCTGTTCACGCAGTATAAAGGACTCCTTAATGACATCATCCAGAGTTACGGTTTCCTGCACTGCCAGGGGATGCCCTGCCTAAACAGACAAGTTCATCGGCAAACATTTCTTTCCATTCAAGGCCGGTTTCATTCCATTTTGCACCAACTACTCCGAGTTCCAGTTCACCGGCCAGGACTTTTTGGGCAATGGTCCTGGAACCGATAATCAGCAAAGTGATCCATATCACAGGGTAGCGCTGGTGAAATCATCCTATCAGATCCGGAAAAATATATGTTCCGGGAATCGTACTGCTGCCGATTAACAGACGACCTGCAATCCTGCCGTTGAACTGTTCTATGGCCTCGACCGCTCTTTTTGTGGTCGCAAGTATCTTGCGCCCATGGCGATAAAACAGCCGGCCGGCCGGGGTGGGCTCGACCTGACGCCCGAGGCGATCCAGCAGTTTAATGCCAAGCTCACTTTCAAGGCTATGCACATACTCGCTGCTTGTCGGCTGAGACAACAGCATTTGCCTCGTTAGTGTATCATTCTTTCTGTAAATTCTGAGAAGGCTAGTTGCCAAAAGCAGGTCACTGCTTATCCTTTCGTGACCAAAAATCACAACACAAACGAAAGGAGGAAACAATGACCTGCCCAATACAGAATACCCAATTTGAACTGGCAATGGAACTGTTGATTGAACATGGATTTGATGGCGTTGCCAGCGCCATGACCATCCTGCTCAATGCAGCCATGAGATTGGAACGATCCCGATACCTCAAGGCCGAACCATATGAGCGCAATGAACACCGCCGAGGCTACGCAAACGGTTACAAGCCGAAGACGGTCAAGACTAAGGCGGGGGAGATACAACTCGCTATTCCTCAGACCAGAGACAGCAGCTTCTACCCCAGTAGTCTTCAACGGGGATTACGGTCGGAGCGCGCCCTGAAAGTTGCCCTTGCCGAGATGTATGTTCAAGGTGTCTCTACACGTAAGGTCGCCAAAATCACAGAAAAACTCTGTGGATTCAAGGTCACATCCAGTGAGGTGAGCAGGGCTTCTGCTGAACTCGACGAACAACTTGAATCCTGGCGAAACCGGGCACTGGCTGCCTTCCCCTATGTCTACCTGGATGCCAGATATGAGAAAGTCCGGCACGGCGGTGTGGTTGTCTCCTGTGCGGTGCTGGTGGCCGTTGGGATTGACTCAGAGGGAAAACGGGAAGTCTTGGGCGTATCAGTGTCCCTGTCCGAACAGGAGGTACACTGGCGTCAATTCCTCAATTCCCTGAAAGATCGTGGCTTGCACGGAGTCAAACTCTTTATCTCTGATGCCCATGAGGGCCTCAAGGCCGGGAGGGAAGCCATTTTCCCCTCTGTCCCTTGGCAGAGGTGCCAGTTCCACCTGCAGCAGAATGCACAGGGATATGTTCCTCGCCGTAACATGAAAAAAGAGATCGCTGATCGTATACGGGCAATTTTCGATGCTCAGGATAGCAAGGAGGCTCTCCGGTTGTTGGGCATCTTCATCGATGACTACAGGGAAACTGCCCCCGCCCTGGTTACATGGGCGGAACAGGCTATCCCCGAAGGACTGACTGCCTTCCAGATGCCATCGAACCACCGACGCCGGATCAGAACGGTCAATATGCTGGAACGACTAAACAAAGAGATCAAAAGGAGAACCAGGGTCGCTACGCTGTTTCCTAACTCGGAGTCTTGTCTCCGCTTGGT
>WGCP01000386.1 GCA_015493715.1 Desulfobulbaceae bacterium | reverse complement strand
GTTGCAGCTTCCACGACGGATTGTACAATGCATCGAGCTTATGGCTGAGCTCATAAATGAATGCGAATGGAAGCGTGACGTTAAAGGGTCTTGCGAGAAAAATGGTTCGCCACGTCGAACTTACTTGACAAAGCCTTCTCATGGAAGCGAGGAACAAGACTCCGTGCGGTGCCTCTGATCACTTACGGCCTGACAATTGCCATCATCTCCCTTACGGCCTGGTCAAGCCCCACAAATATGGCACGACTGATGACGGCATGGCCGATGCTCAGCTCTTCGATGGTCGGCAGGGCGGCGATTCGGGCAGTGGTGAGATAATCCAGACCATGACCGGCATTGACCCGTAAGCCGGACTCAAATGCCAGCTCCGCCGACTGTTCGATCAGGCGGAATTCCTTTTCCCGTTCCTGTTCGGTGGTCGCATCGCAATAGCGGCCGGTGTGCAACTCAACAAAGGTTGCCCCGATATCCGCCGCCGCTTCAATCTGGGCCGCATCAGGATCAATGAAAAGGGAAACGGGAATAGACGCCTTTTTCATTCGAGCTATGGTTTTGGCCAGTTTTTTTTCATTTTTTATAACATCAAGTCCCCCTTCGGTTGTCAGTTCTTTTCTCTTTTCGGGGACCAGGGTAATCATGTCCGGCTTGATATCCAGGGCAATGCCGATGATTTCCTTGACGGCGGCCATTTCAAGATTCATCTTGCTCTTAATAGTTTGACGCAGGAGTAGGATATCACGATCCTGGATATGGCGTCGGTCTTCCCGCAGGTGAACGACAATACCCTCGGCCCCGGCAAGTTCACAGATTCCGGCGGCCAGAACGGGATCGGGTTGCGTGATCCCCCTTGCCTGACGGATGGTGGCGACATGGTCAATATTTATTGCAAGGTGCGGCATGGTTTTTCTCCTGAAAGGTCGTTTCGATGTACATAATTGCTGCATGAGGTCCTTTTCCTTGTCCCACATGGCCTGTGCTTCTTTTTCCGAGCGTTCATGGTCGTAACCAAGAAGATGCAGCAGCCCATGGATAACAAGTTCAGTGAGCCGAAAATGAAGCGATGTCTTTGCCTCTACCGCTTCCTTAAGCGCAGTGTCAACCGAGATAAGGATATCCCCGAGTTCAGGCGGTTGGCCGGGAAAGGCATCACCATCATCGGTGACGGGAAAGGAAAGGACGTTGGTCGGTCTGTTGATGTTTCGATAACGGCGGTTGAAATCCGCCATGCTGTGGTCGTCGAGCAGAACCAGGCTGAACATCTGATCCGAGCAGTCCAGCAACTCAAGAAGTCTCCGGCCCCGGTCATACAACATCCGTTTGCTGATCCGTCTATCGGCTGGTGAGTATTGTTCAATAATATGCAGGGGCATGGTTATTAAAGAATGTAGTTACCAGGCGAGAGTAGAGGTGGAACAGGGCATCTTCTATTCTATAAGGCCCGAACGGATCCTTTGCTTGTTTTGTGTTCGTAGGCATGGATGATTTCCTGAACCAGTGGATGGCGGACAACGTCTGATTTAGAAAACCGGCAAAAGGCAATGCCACAGATGTCCGATAAAATACGCTCCGCTTCAATGAGACCGGAATTACCGCGTCCGGGAAGATCTATCTGGGTGGTGTCTCCGGTAACAACCGCACGCGAGTCAAAGCCGATCCGGGTCAGAAACATTTTCATTTGTTCCCGGGTGGTGTTCTGGGCCTCGTCAAGGATGACAAAGGCGTTGTTTAGGGTGCGGCCGCGCATGAAGGCAAGCGGCGCCACCTCAATGACCCCACGCTCAAGAAAATCCTGGGCCTTTTCTTTGCCGAGCATATCGTTAAGAGCGTCAAGCAGGGGACGAAGATACGGGTCAACCTTCTGGGCCATATCGCCCGGCAGAAATCCCAGTTTTTCTCCGGCCTCAACGGCCGGCCTGGTCAAAATGATGGAATGAACCTGTTCCCGGGCCAGCGCGGACACGGCCATTGCAACGGCAAGGTAGGTCTTCCCTGTGCCTGCCGGGCCGATGCCGAAGACGATATCATTGTTGCGTACAGCATCAATGTAAAGCTTCTGGTTGATGCTTTTTGGAGAAATCACACGCTTTTGCGAGGTGATACATACCTTGTCAAGAAATATTTCCTCAAGCCGGGTACGGGGAGAGGATTCAAGGATTTTGATGCCGAAAACAATGTCCCGGCTAAATACCGGGTAGCCCTTGCCGATAAGCGAATAGAGTTGCAGCAGGGCGGAGGCTGCCAGTTCCACGCCATGGCCCGGGCCGCGTATCTGCAGTTGACTCCCTCGGGTGGACAGGGTGACTCCGGCCGCCTGTTCAATCGAGCGCAAATTTTTGTTGAGGTCACCGTACAAAACCTGGGCGATACCATTATCGTCAAATTCCAGGTTTTGGACGGTTTGCATATTGAGAGCGGAAGCGGATTTCAAGGGATGTTTATTTTTTTTCTGCAGTTTTTACCTGTTGGTCTATCATCTTCTGCAGAGCCGGCAGACTGCGATTTTTTACCCGGTGACCATTAATAAACAGGGTGGGAGTTCCGGTGACATTAGCCTTTCGTGCATCCATCATGTCCCTGTATAGTCGCTGTTTTGTTGCAGGATCCGCTATATCTTTTTTAAATTGTTCCATGTTCAGGCCAATTGATTTGGCCGCGTCGTCGATGGCCTTCCGGCTCAACGGTCCGGCGCTGAACAGGGCGTCATGCATCTGCCAGAATTTTCCCTGCTTCTGGGCGGCGATGGCAGCCAGGGCGGCTGGTTCCGCCATGTTATGCATGCGCAACGGTAGATGTTTAAAAACGATCTTCAGATTTTTCGGATTTTTTTCGAGCACCTGCTCGAGCAGCGGCTGAATCTTGCCGCAGTACGGTCATTGAAAGTCCGAGAACACCACCATGGTGACCGGAGCGTTTGCATTGCCGAGAAAGGGTGCTCCCGTGATATCTATTGTCTGGGTAACGCTGATATCAAGAGCGGTGTAGGTCTTTCCTGTTTTGCTGATCAGATACAGGGCCTCGCCACGGGGCGCGATATCAATGCCCGTCACATCTTTATTTACGGGAATGGAACCCAGTTTTTTCCCTTCGGGGGTATAAATATAAACTTTACTGTCAGCACCAAGAACAAAGACTTTTTTGTTGTCAAGGGATTGAACAAAATCAAGCGGTTCAGTCTGTAGGGGCCAGCTCTGTTTTACTGACCAATCGATGGTGCCTGTCTGTGCGGTTGGTGCTGCCTGTAGGGGCAGTGCCGACATAAGCAGGCAGATGGTTGTAAGAATAAATTTTTTCATATAAAAGATTCCAGGGGGTAATGGTGAAGGATTCGGAAATTCAGGAAAAACATCCTCTTTTCGTCACCTGTTTTCAGCGTTGTAGTTCCGTTTCTCCGGTGCATGTAGTGCCTTTATTGTGCCTGTCTCCTTTGTAAACCTTGTCATAATGGAAGAAAATCGCATTTGTCTTTCTTTATGACATATCTGCAAGAGAACTTCCTATAAATATAATGAACCGACTGCCTTTGTGCAAGCAACAAGGGGAAAAAAAGAAGAAAAAGCGGTTTCTTGCCGAATAAACGCACGACTACATTCTTGGAGTAATGTCGTTAAACGGCTATTGCCGTGCATTTGTCTCAGCTATGCCGCGTTGCGATAAAATTGGGCCATTGCCGGTCTATACCGGGCTTGACGAATCGATCGAAACTGATTATCTGTTAGTGTTCAGCGCGAGAGTGGCGGAACTGGTAGACGCACTGGATTTAGGATCCAGCGCACCGAGTGCATGGGGGTTCAACTCCCCCCTCTCGCACCATGAGTGCAAAATACTGCCGACCATCACGGCAGGCAGGTAAGGATAAAACAAATATATAAAAACTGTGTTGCCCCTTAGGTAACGGCAGGGAGTCCCGGACAAGATCTCTTATCTCTTCCGGCGCGTACCGTTGGGGACGAACAATGACAAAAAAGGATACTGTTTCCATGGAAATCGTAGTTGAAAACGTAAGTGACCTTGGTAGAAAGCTGACAATAACCCTCCCTGAGGACATGGTAGGCAAGGAGCTTGATAAGGCCTATAATAAATTGAAAAAGGATGTCCGCATCAAGGGGTTCCGCCGGGGGAAAATTCCAAAAAGCGTGCTTGAAAAAAATTACAGGCAACAGGTTGAGGCCGAGGTCGGTGAACAGCTTGTCCAGGATACGTATTTCGATGCCGTTGAGCAGGAAGGACTTGATACGGTAGTTCATCCGGAAATCGTTGAGCATACTTTCCCGGAGGACGGCACGTTTTCCTATGTCGCCATGGTGGATGTGAAACCGGTTTTTGATCTTACGGAGTATAAGGGGCTGGAAATCGAAAAACCTTCGACCGATGTCACCGAAAAAGAGGTGGATGCCAAGATTGATGAGTTACGTCGCAGTCATGCTGTATTAAAATCTGCTGATGAAGATCACGGCATAGAAAAGGATGATCTGGTGATTGTTGATTTTCAGGGTTTTCATAACGAAAAACCAATGAAACAAGTCCATAATACCGATTATTCCATTGATGTGGGCCAGGGGCGGTTGGGAGAAGAGTTTGAAAGCAAACTTTTAGGGCTTAAAAAAGGGGAGAAGACAATTTATGAGATTGATTTTCCGGCTGATTATCCTAACCCTATTCTTGGTGGCAAGACCGTTGAATTCAAGGTTGATATCAAAGATGTAAAAGAACGGGTCAAGCCTGAACTTGATGATGAATTTGCAAAGGATATCAATCCCGATCACGAAAATCTGGATGATTTGCGTAAAGAAATCCAGGAAGAACTGAGAAAGGAAAAGGAAAAAACTCTCGAAGGAGAGCTTGATGATCGGATTATGGAAAAACTGATTGAGCTGCATCCCTTCGAGGTTCCCAATCGACTGGTCATGTACGAAGTGCAGGAGATGATCAAACAGACCGAGGAGAACCTCAAACGCGGCGGTATGACGCTGGAATCTGCCGGAATTAATCTCGAAGAACTCATTGAACAGAATAAGCCGATAGCTGAAAAAAGAGTTCGTGGCGATTTTCTCTTGAAAAAAGTTGCGGAAGTTGAAGAGATAAAACTTTCCGATGACGATATCGAGCAGGGTTACCAGCGCATTGCCGAAGAATACAAAATGACTCTTGACGAGGTTAAGAGTTATTTTAAACGAAGAGAAGAAATCCTTCCCTTTGTCAATGAGCTGCTCAACGAGAAGTTGCTTACTTTCTTACGGGAGAATGCGAATTTTACGGAAGTTCCTGCTGAAAGTGAAAAAGAAGAACAAAAAGAAGCCAAGAAAGAGGATTAAATCTTTTCAAGGTGGCCTTGGGGCAATGCGTTGTTTTGCGTTGGCTTCTTTGAATATATACCGGAGAGTAAAATATGAATTTGGTTCCCATGGTTGTCGAACAGAGTCCGCGCGGTGAACGGGCCTTTGACATCTATTCGCGTTTGCTCAAAGAACGCATTATTTTTCTCGGTTCCCAGGTGACCGATGATGTGGCCAGCGTTATTATCGCCCAGTTGCTCTTTCTTGAGGCGGATGATCCGGATAAGGATATTACCTTTTATATCAACTCTCCCGGTGGTTCGGTGACTGCCGGATTGGCCATCTATGATACCATGCAGTATGTGCGCTCGGACGTGGCCACGCTCTGCATGGGACAGGCGGCCTCGATGGGCGCTTTTCTTTTGACCGCCGGCGCAAAGGGCAAACGATTTTCACTGCCCAATTCCCGTATTATGATTCATCAGCCCATGGGAGGATTTCAGGGGCAGGCAACGGATGTTGATATCCATGCCAGGGAAATTTTGCGGATGCGCAGTGATCTCAACAAAATACTTGCTCGTCATACCGGCAGGACCGTTAAGAAAATCCAGAATGATACGGAACGGGATAATTTTATGAGCGCTGAAGAGGCGAAAAAGTATGGAATAATTGATAAGGTACTGAGTCGTCGTGAGGATACCGATGAGGAGAAGAAGTCGTGAGTGATGATATTCATGATGAACATTCCATAGCCTGTTCCTGTTCCTTTTGCGGGAAGAATCAGGATGAGGTCAGTAAACTTATTGCCGGTCCAAATGTCTATATCTGTGACGAATGTATAAATCTCTGTAATGAGATCGTGACGGATTCTACAGTTGATGATGAAGAGACGGCGACACCGGATGGATCACTGCTGAAACCTCGAGAGATCAAGGCGCATCTTGATGAATATGTCATAGGGCAGGGATATGCCAAACGCGTATTGTCTGTGGCCGTTCATAATCACTACAAGAGGATCGGATCCCATGTTGCGGGAATTGAAAATGATGTAGAACTGCAAAAGTCCAATATTATTCTCATCGGCCCGACCGGTAGCGGTAAGACGCTTATGGCGCAGACCCTGGCCCGTATCCTCAACGTGCCGTTTACGATTGCCGATGCCACTACCCTCACCGAAGCCGGATATGTTGGTGATGATGTGGAGAATATTCTTGTCAATCTCCTCCAG
Source organism: Desulfobulbaceae bacterium (assembly GCA_015493715.1). Classification (GTDB taxonomy): domain Bacteria; phylum Desulfobacterota; class Desulfobulbia; order Desulfobulbales; family Desulfobulbaceae; genus DRLX01. The sequence goes on along the minus strand of WGCP01000386.1, from coordinate 3,396 downwards.
TCCGCTGATTATGATGTCGAGCGGGCCGAGAAAGGGATAATCTATATCGATGAAATTGATAAGATAGCCCGCAAATCCGATTCCGCATCACTTACCCGTGATGTTTCCGGCGAAGGCGTTCAGCAGGCCCTGTTGAAAATTATTGAAGGGACCATGGCGTCGGTGCCACCCAAAGGAGGACGAAAGCATCCGCAGCAGGACCTGGTTCGGATAGATACGACAAATATCCTTTTTATTGTCGGCGGTGCCTTTGTCGGCCTGGAATCCGTCATCAAGAGAAGAACCGGGACAAAGGCGATCGGGTTCGGCGCCAAGGTCGTGAGTGAGAACAAAAAGAGTTTTGGTGAAATTCTCTCAGCTATACAGCCGGAAGATTTACTGAAGTTTGGTCTTATCCCTGAACTGGTCGGTCGTCTGCCCGTGGTCGCAACCATGGAGGAGCTTGATGAGGATGATCTTGTCAGGATTCTCAAGGAGCCGAAAAATGCCCTGACCAAACAGTATCAAAAGCTCTTTGAGTTTGAAGGAATAACGCTTCGGTTTACGGAAAGTGCTCTTCGGGCAATAGCGGAAAAGGCGCTGGAACGAAAATCAGGCGCGCGCGGGCTTCGCTCCGTTATGGAAGAGGCTATGCTTGATGTGATGTATGAGTTGCCGTCGGACGAACATGCCAGTGAATGCGTGATTAATGAACAGGTAATCCGTGAAGGTGAATTTCCGGTGGTTCTGTATAATAATCTGGAAAAGAAAAAAAGTGTTTGAAGACTATGAGCGAATTGACGCCTGAAATATATCCTTTAATGCCCCTGCGTGACATTGTCCTGTTTCCCGGCATGGTCGCCCCTCTGGTTGTTGGGCGCAAAAAATCCATTCGGGCGCTGGAAAGCGCCATGGAAAGCCGGACGCTTATTTTTCTTGTTACTCAGAGGGATTCCGCCGTCGATGATCCGGAACCTGAACATTTATATAAGGTGGGAACGCTGGCCTCCGTAATGCAGCTCCTACGCCTGCCCGATGGCACCATAAAGGCCCTTGTTGAAGGCAAACGCCGGGCAAAAATGACCAGTATTTATAAGGGGTCTGATTTTTTTTCCACTGAAGTTGAAGAACTGCCTGATATCGACCGGCAGAGTGATGACGTCGCAGCGTATGTGCGTGAGTTGAAGCGGGCCTTTGAACAATATGCACGCATGAATAAAAAGCTGCCGAAAGAAGTGTTGAAATCCGTGAATGCTGTTGAAGATCCCTCACGGCTGGTTGATCTGATCTGTTCTCATCTGCAACTGAAAACAGTGGAAAAGCAGGAAATCCTGGAGCTTACCTCGGTTATCGCCCGTATTACAAGGGTGCTGGAGGTGATTTTTCGGGAAATTGAGCTTTCGGAACTGGAAAAAAATATCCATGCCAAGGTGAAAAAGAAAATGGCCACTACCCAGAGAAATTATTATCTGGGCGAGAAAATCAGGGTCATTCAGGATGAAATGGGGCAAGGCGAAGGCGGGGATGATCTGGTCGAACTGGAGCAGTCCATTGAAAAGAAAAATCTGCCCGAGCAGGTCAAGGAAAAGGTCGGTAAAGAGCTTAAAAAGCTGCGTCTCATGCCGCCCATGTCTGCGGAAACAACCGTGGTTCGTAACTATATAGACAGTATTCTCAGCCTGCCCTGGACTGAAAAAAGTACGGCGAAGATTGATCTTGACCGGGCACAACAGGTCCTTGATGAAGACCATTATGGTCTGGAAAAACCAAAGGAACGTATTCTTGAATATCTGGCGGTCCAGACCCAGGTAAAAAAAATCAAGGGGCCTATCATTTGTCTGGTCGGACCTCCCGGCGTTGGCAAGACATCGGTCTGTAAATCCATAGCCCGGGCCATGGACAGAAAATTTATCCGTCTCTCCCTGGGCGGTGTTCGCGATGAGGCTGAGATTCGCGGTCATCGGCGGACCTATATCGGTGCCATGCCCGGGAAAATTATTCATTCCATGCAAAAGGTCGGGGTGGTTAACCCGGTTTTCTGTCTTGATGAGGTCGACAAGATGAGCGTGGATTTTCGGGGCGATCCTTCCGCCGCTCTGCTTGAGGTTCTTGATCCGGAGCAGAATTACGCCTTTAATGACCATTACCTGGATCTGGATTATGACCTGTCTGAGGTATTTTTTATTACCACCGCCAATACCCTGCACGGTATTCCCATTCCTCTGCAGGATCGGATGGAAATTATCCAGCTTTCCGGCTATACCGAAGAAGAAAAAAAGAATATTGCTTCTGGATTTCTTATTCCAAAACAGCTGGAAGCCAACGGTTTTTCATTGGAAAGCATAAGTATCAGTAGCGGAGCAATCCTGGAAATTATTCAACGCTACACACGTGAGGCCGGTGTCCGGAACCTGGAGAGAACGATAGCCTCTGTTTGTCGTAAAGTTGCCCGTGATCGGCTGAAAAGAAAAGAACCACACAAACAGTACCGAATCTCCAGACAATCGATTGGAAAATACCTGGGTGTGCCCAAGTTTCGTTTCGGCCTCGCTGAAAAGCGTGATGAAATTGGTTTGGCTACGGGTATGGCCTGGACGGAAGTCGGGGGAGAATTGTTGCAGATTGAGGCCACCATCATGCCCGGCGGTGGTAAAATGATTGTTACCGGAAAGTTGGGCGATGTGATGCAGGAATCGGCTCAGGCGGCCCTGTCCTATGTGCGTTCCAGAGCCATGCGGCTTGGACTAGAGCCGGATTTTTATAAGTCTATTGATATTCATGTCCATGTTCCGGAAGGTGCTATTCCCAAGGATGGACCGTCGGCCGGTATCACTATAGCAACCAGTATCGTCTCCGCTATATTGAAACTTCCCGTGGACCATACGTTGTCGATGACCGGCGAAATAACCCTGCGTGGACGCGTGCTTCCAATAGGCGGCCTGACTGAGAAGCTGCTGGCGGCCCGACGTGGAAACATCACCAGGGTTCTGGTGCCGGCGGAAAATGAACGGAATCTGCAGGATGTGCCGATGAAGATCAGAAAAAGCCTGCAGATTGAGCTTGTGGACGATGTCGACGAGGTGTTACAGAAGGCGTTGATTGTGAAGGAAGGAGAAACAATTTTCAAGGATGTGCCGCTTGAGTCTATTTTTGGTGATTTCACGGTTTCATCTCATAATACGCCTGCTCAATAGCCTTTTTTACAGCCGACCTGTTCGCCTGTCGGACGATTGGTTTGCAGCCTGTTTCTTTCTCCTGTAAATCACCTTTTTTGCTTGACGGACATAGGGTAAACTGGTAGAAACACCACATCCTTTTGGGGCGGTTAGCTCAGCTGGGAGAGCATCGGCCTTACAAGCCGAGGGTCACAGGTTCGAGCCCTGTACCGCCCACCAAAAGTTTTCGGGGTCGTAGTTC
>WGCP01000385.1 GCA_015493715.1 Desulfobulbaceae bacterium | reverse complement strand
CCACGGCATCTCTGGCTACCAGATCATTGATCTCGCCATAGGTACGGCGCTGGACCAGTTGTACAGGTCTTGCCAGACGGCGTTGCAGGTAATCAAGCAGGGGTTGGTAGGAATCCACCGTGCCCCGGGGTGACAGGATGGCGGCAATGGCCACCTTGAATTTGTTTTTTCGATGCTCCCGGGCGGCAGGTTGCAGGGGGGCGAGGCGGTCAAGATGAATAATGTCGTCCTGCGGTTTTGGCGTGACGATCCTGTCGTCCTGACAACCGGCAACCAGGAGACAACCAAACAAGAGAAAGGCGATGGCCGCTATACCCCGGGATGGCCCGGTATGTGGTCTGCGTAATTGATGTGTTTTCATGGTAGCATATATGTTGACCCCGTTTGCTGATGCGCATGTTTGCAATCGGGCCTGGTGTGGGTGCCTGTGGCTGCATCAGTAGCAAAACCCTGGGGGGCCTTGCCCACTTTCGCATGGCATGGGCAGCGGGCGAAAAATTGAAGGCAAACCGAGCGCAGGCAGATAGTCGGAACAGAAAAAGAAAAATCCTCGCCTGTTACTGCTCTTTGATAGATTTTTTTTTGGAGCGGTCACCTATACTTTTGCGCAACTGTTGTTTGAACCTGCTCCGTCTGCGCCGGGTACACTCATCGCTGTACAACCGCGCCGTCAGTTCCTTGAATCCCCGGGAAAGCTCATCAACGCTCATTCCAAGTGGCTGGTAGTTGATATCAAAGAGAGTACATTTATTCCAGGCCCCGTCCTCCATGATCCTGTCCGCCGCCCGTAAGCGGCTGTACAGGGGGGTACCGGGAAAGGGGGTCTGGATGGTTATCTGTACCTCATGCAGGCCAGACTCCTCGACAAAATCGTAAACATGGTCAAAAATAGTCTGGTCATGGTCGTCAAGGCCGAGGATGAAACAGCCGTTAACACTGATCCCGTGCCCCTGGATGGTCTGAATTGCCTCGGTATAACCGGCGCGCTGCCGGGCCTTCCAGTTGTTGCGGGTTTCCAGACCCTGCAGGGAATCAGCTGCCGGGCTTTCCAGACCGATCAGCACCTGGGCACAGCCGCTTTCCCGTATCATCTTCAGCAGTTCCTGGTCGCGGGCAATGGAGATATCTGTTTCCGTAAACCAGCGAATCTTTCTGGCCGCGATTTCCGGCAGCAGTTGCCGCCAGTATTTCTTGTTGACAAAGGTGTTATCATCGGCAAATTCGATAAAGGGATGTTCCCAGAGGCTGACAATACGATCAAGTTCGGCCAGAACCCTGGCTGCCGGCTTCTGTTTGTACTGGCTGGTGAGCAGTATCGAGCTGGCGCAGAATTCGCACTTATGGGCACAGCCGCGGCTGGTCTGAATGGTCAGCCGGTTATATCGCTTCAGATCAAGAAGTTCAAAGGCCGGCATGGGCGCCTGGGCCAGGTCGAACTCCTCGGTAACGCTGCCATATCGGCGCCGGAGCCTGTCATGTTCGGCATCGCTGATCAGGTCCGGCCAGGCCGTCTCGCCTTCGCCTATTAGTACGGCGTCACAGTGCTGACCGGCCTCCTCGGGCATGCAGGTCACATGCAGTCCGCCCATGACCACCCGCACACCCTGTTTGCGCAACAGATCGGCAAGCTGGTAGGCCTCCAGAATCTGGGCGCTGAAACTTGAAATTGCCACCAGGTCAAAATCGTACAGCTCGGCAAGCGTTTTAGGATTTTTTTCAATATCATCGACTTCAATGTAGCTGACCTCATGGTGATTGGGCAGCATGCCGGCAAGGGTCAGCAATCCCAGGCTGGGCAGGGAGGCAATCACATTGCTCCTCTCGACAAAACCGGGCAGGGTCAGGCCCATCCGGAGCAGTTCCTCGTCACAGACCCGGATACCGCTCATGGCGACTAATCCTATCTTCATGCGAATAAGCCTCCCCTGAAGAAGAGAAGTGTTCCGATAATCAGACAGAGAACCGGAATGAAGAAGATGTGCCGGAAAAATTTTTTCCAGGCGGACAGAAAACAGATAAGGGGCATGGTCACGGCCCCGGCCACAAAAAGATAGGAGGGATATGGCGATGGTGTCCATATATTGAAGACCTGGACACTGAGCGCATAGATCAGATTGATGATGGCTATGCCGAAAAAGGAAATATGGCCAAGCCGGGCCATCCTTCTGCGCCAGGAACCGTAGCCTCCCAGCCAGTCGGGATCATGGAAGAAAAGTCCCAGCACCGATCCGCTTATAAAGCCAAGGAGTATCCCCACCCACGCCGCATAAAAGTTCAAATCCTGCATAGTTCCCCCGGTTGATAAAAAACAGTTATGTGGCCGGATCAAGGCAAATTGGAAGCGATTTCAAGTACAAGGCAGCTATTAGAAATAAGAAATCGCCTTCCGGCCGGAGAAATGGCAACATAATTGTCTGTTCACATTCATTATGATGGCGTCGTAAAACTTCAATCTACGGCATCGTGTATCCCGGGGCGATTCACAACATGCTGCCTGTATGGTTGAGACCTGCCCCAGAACACCACTCCTTGTATATCTATGTTTTTACTTAGCCATCTTTAAGAATTTTCATATTTTTTTTACGAGTTCATCAATTAAAGGTTTTTCTGTCTTTCCTGGATTTCTTGACCCGTTCGAGTACCTTGAGCAGGGCCGCCGGGCTGTCCTTTTTATGGTAATGACAGGCGTTGCAGGAATTGGGTTGCTTATCAAGGCCGCCTGCATCAAGAGTATCTTTGGGGCTGATCATTCTGAACTGGTGACTGTGTACATCACCCTTGGTTGCTCGTTTACCGATCGGCGGCATGTGGCAACCCACACAGTCGTTGACACTGTGGATGCCGTGGAACCCCTTGTTTTTCACCTTGTGACAACTCAAACACAGTTTTGATCCCGGCAGTTTCGTCTGGTATTTGTTTGCATTGCCCTTACGGTGGGTATAATGGCAGTCCCAGCAGGTAATGCCTTCCCGGGCATGGCCGCTCTTTTTCCAGTCGATATATTCCTGCCGGTTGACCCGTGAGGTATCGTCCGGGTGGAGCTTTGGTTTTTCACTGAACATGAAGTTGAGCTGGCCGCCCGGCCTGTATCCCATGGGATAGCCGTATTTCCCGTCGCAGCAGCTGCCCCTGGTATGACAGGAACCGCAGACCATGACCGCCCGTCGGGGATCCGGGATTTTGGCCGGGTTGATGATGGTGGTACGCTTGTTGTCATTGTCGGCGTCCACATGGACGCTGCCCGGCCCGTGGCAGGCCTCGCAGGCAACGCCCAGATCCGACCAGGTTGTTTTGTAAGTATTGGTGGCCTTGTCATAATTGATCTGTGTGCCGGTATTGTGGCAGCCGGAGCAACTATTCTGGTAGATTTTTTTCTTTTTCCACAACTTGCTGCCATTTTTCCACACCTGATTCTTGACGATCCACATGGGGGGAAGAATACGCAGTTCCCCGTTGGGGAAGGTGGTCACATACTGCTGTTTCCAGAACTCACCGATGACATAGTCCACCTTGTAGGTCTGCTCCTTTTTGCCGTCAGGGTCCATGGTGGTGATAAAAAAATCATCTCCTTTCCTGAACATGGTGGTTGTTATGTTGTTGGCCCTCAGTGTGTTGTTTTTCACGAAATCACCGACAATAACATCCGGGGAGGCCTTCTGAAATTTGTAGGGATGCAGGGTGGATTTCCAACCGTCATAGTTGTCCTGGTGGCATTCCCTGCATTGTTTGGCACCGACATAGGTTGCATCTTTCAGGGATTGTCCCTGGGCGATGGTCAAACCCGTAAGCATCAGACAGCAGGATAAAAGCACCGACAATGTGATTTTTTTTTTGCATGTTATTCAACTCTCCTTGTTGGTTATGAAAATGGATATAGCCGGTATGATTTTGCATTCAGTAGAATCATCCAGGCGGATGTATCGCTCTTGCATGGACAAATTATTCGTCTCGCTGGTCAAGACCGAGTCGGTGCAGAATTTCTGTTGTGACCCGTTCTCCGAGGTGGCTGTTGAAATGCTCGATGATTTGGCCGGTATCAAGGCCCAGTTCCTGAAAACCGATCATATAGTTCCATATCCGGTCCTGCCAGTCAATCGTGTAGGGAACACCGCCGGGGCGTTCAAAGCGGTGCAGCCAGCGGAGAAAGGGCAGGCACAGGGT
>WGCP01000384.1 GCA_015493715.1 Desulfobulbaceae bacterium | reverse complement strand
TTACTCACCCGTGCGCCACTTTACTCAAGTTCCGAAGAACTCTTTCTCGTTCGACTTGCATGTGTTAAGCACGCCGCCAGCGTTCGTTCTGAGCCAGGATCAAACTCTCCAGTTTATATCCTGACCAATCACAATCGATTGGACTTACTTTACTTCTTACTCAAACCAAAATTAACTTGGCCCGCTCTATTTACTGTTCAGTTTTCAAAGATCAAAAAGGCAGGTGGACATATATCCATCGTCTTAATATTGCTCATAATAAGCTCTTTTTTAAGTATAAACTATTTTAGAAAATAGGTCAAGATTTTTTCTGAAATAGTTAGTCGCTCAATCAAAGTTTTCTATGGGCAACGGGCGAAGAAATTACAGTATCGAAGAAACGAAGTCAATGGGTTTTTTCTCTTTTAGTCTCTTTTTTTTATTAAAATATGAATAGGACTGTATTCATTTATCTTTTCCCATTGCTTTGCTGCCTCTTGATGTCGTAATATATGGAAAGATTGTTTTACCGGTTTAGAAGACTTCTGCCATCCCTTTACTGACGGAAATTGGTTTTTAGTCTTTATGGTTTTCAAGATAATTATCCGATATTATAGTAGAAAACTTTAAATAGACATATTTTGGCATTGCATAATTAAACAGCCTAATGAATCATGGGGAATAAATTGACACAAACCGGAATACCGGAACCGAATATTCAGCAATTGCTTCGCCGGCTACCGAAGATTGATGACTGTCTCGCCGCCCTTACCGCAAAACCAAGTCTTCATTCTATCCCTCATGCCTGCATAAAATCAAGCGTTCGTGATTTTATTGATCTACAGCGACAACGTATATTTAAACACGAGCTGGTTGATGAAAAGGTATTAAACCTTTCTCAGATGCTCCCTGCGATGATTGATCACATCCTTAAAAAGGATCAAGTTCAATTCAGGCGCGTGATTAATGCAACCGGTGTGATAGTTCATACCAATCTTGGTCGATCGCTTCTTCCTGCTGAAACAATGGATGCAATTCACGAGGCAGGTGCTCATTATTCCAATCTTGAATTTGACCTTGAGACCGGCAGTCGTGGGAGTCGTTATTCCCTGGTTGAGGACCTTCTCTGTGAACTCACCGGTGCTGAGGCCGGGCTTGTCGTCAATAATAATGCCGCTGCTGTTCTTATAGTTCTTGAAACTCTTGCCAAGGGTAGCGAGGTCATTGTTTCAAGAGGCCAGCTCGTCGAAATCGGAGGATCTTTTCGTATTCCCGATGTTATGCGACGAAGCGGTGCAACCCTTGTTGAAGTCGGTGCTACCAATAGGACGCATCTCCATGATTATCGGACCGCCATCAGTGATGAAACCGGGTTGCTTCTCAAGGTGCATTGCTCCAATTATCGAATTATCGGCTTTACCAAAGAGGTCGAGAATAAAGAATTGGTCGCTCTTGGCAGGGAACAGGGAATTCCGGTTGCAGAGGATCTTGGTTCCGGCTGCCTTGTTGATCTCAGTTGTTATGGACTCATGAAAGAACCGACCGTCCAAGAGGTAATCGCATCAGGTGTCGATGTTGTGACCTTCAGTGGAGATAAACTACTTGGTGGTCCCCAGGCGGGGATTATTGTCGGCAAGAAGACAATAATAGAAAAAATTAAAAGAAATCCACTCAACAGGGCGCTTCGCATTGATAAATTTACCCTGTCCGGCCTTGAATCCATCCTCCGTCTGTATCGTGATGAGCAGACCGCGCTGGCAACAATTCCAACCCTTGCCATGATTTCCGCGTCCATTGAGGTGGTAGATAAAAGGGCCCGACGTTTGTTACGGCTTCTCCGAAAAGATTTGAAAAGTCATTGCACGTTTTCAGTAATAGATGCAGCTTCCCGCGTCGGCGGTGGGGCAATGCCGGAACAAAATCTGCCCAGTCGCGCTGTTACCGTTGAACCGCAGCATCTGGCCGTCAATCGACTCGAATGTGCCTTGCGCAGCCGGGATATTCCTGTCATCGGCCGCATTGAAGCGGATCGCCTGCTTTTGGATATGCGAACTGTTGGCGATGATGAAGTTCCGCTCCTCCATAAAGCCCTACGGGGTATTTTTTACTGACCTCCTGATGTGATGTACATTAACCAGTCGCAACGTATAACTGTAAAGGATTGCTCGCTGCTTGCTCCTGTTCTTGAGCAGGAAGTCAGGCGTTTGTTCCCTGTGCCGGCAGCGGTTCGACTCTGGTATGAGGGAAACAAAGAATCTTTCATCTCCGTCGGTCCGGAATTTCCCGAGCGGCTTCGTCAATGTATTGTCGAGGCCGAGAAATCCGCTGCTCCCTGCTTTATTGACGGTATTCTTCTTTGTCCCATTTCCCTGGCAGATGAACAACGGGCCTTTTTTGTATTTTTTGATACGGACCCAGCCCTGTTGAAAAAATTTTCTTCCGATTGGCTGCATACCTTTCAGGAGACTGTCCGGGAACATCTTGTAATGGTTCGACAGGTCTATCTTGATCCGGAGACGGGGTTATATAACATCCGCGCCATGGAATATCTTGTGCACGAGGTTTCCGATGAACAGGACCAGCTTGCATTGTATCTGATCAGCGTTCATTTCATTCGTCGATCAAATAAGGGAATTTTCAGGAAGATAAAATATCTTTCCCGATTGCTTTGTGCAACGGATAACAGGGGGTTGTTTTTTTTAGGGCAGGGCCTATTCGCTCTGGTCGTTGAACGTGATGGTCAAAAGCAACGTCGAATGTATGCGCACCGGTTGCAGAAATATCTCCGGCAAAAAGGTGTACAAAAGGTGCATATAGCCTTTTCGTCTCTGGTAAATGAGAAAAAGGATTCCCTGCAGGCGGATCTTTTCCAGGCGCTTGCAGTGGCGGAGCGGAGAGGACCTTTTGGGCTCTGTGATACGGATGTGCTGCGAAAAGATGCTCATCATCCATTTTCTTTGCCGGAAAAAAAGCCATTACGCAAATTAAGAGCCCTGTGGCGTGGAAAGGATTCTTTCACTCTTGCCCTGTTTTCCCGAGATGCCCACGATACGGCTACAGACACTTTAGCAACTTTATTACTACCTCAGCTCACGAAGCAACAGCACTGTGTTGCCTGTGGAAATGATGACGTTTTTGTTTTTTCCGCCGGTTCATTGTCGTCGCATCATGTAAGCCGGTTCAAAGAAATGGCGGCATCGGTATATTCATCCGGCGGTGATGTCGTTTCCGTGGGGGTCAGCCGCTTTCCCTGTTTGAAATTTACCAAAACCGATATCATCAGGAATTGTCGTAAGGCTCTGATGCACGCGTCTTTTTATGATGCCGGAAGCATTGTGGCCTTTGATCATCTCAGTCTCAATGTCAGTGGAGATTATTCTTTTGACGAAGGTGACTTCCGCCATGCCGTTCGGGAATATTCATTAGGTTTGCAACTGTATCCCGGGGAAAAGAATTTATTGAACAGCCTTGGTGTCGCCCTGATGGAAATGAACCGGGTTCATGCTGCCATAGAATCATTTTGTCTGGTCCTTGCACAGGAACCGGATAATCATATGGCCTTGGTGAATTTGGGATATGCCCATCTTCGGCAGGGAAATGATCTGCAGGCACTGGAGTATTTTGAGAAGGCTCTGGCCGTACACTATCATTTAAGCATGGCCGGCACGGATATTTATCGTCAGTTGGCCCGCCTTTACTGTCGGATGGTTCGGTATCAGGAGGCGTTAGCCGTGCTCGACAGGTGGCGACAGGCACAGGATGATGATGGGAAATTACTTTTATACAGGCTCTCCGGCCAGGCGTATGCCGGGACAGGAGAAACGCTCAAGGCCATGCAGTCGTTGCAGAGTGCTCTGCGCCTGCATCCCCATGATGTTGAAAGCATGAGCATGCTCGGCTTACTGTACGTTGAGCAGGGTGAAGGCGAGGAGGCCGGATTTCTACTTTTGGAAAAAGCATTGTCCCTTGACGAAAACGATTGTGAATCCTGGTATCGTTATGCGAGAGCTCTTTTGTTTGCCGGTCGGGAGAAAGAGGCGCTTGCCGCAGTAGGAAGAAGTTTGCGTCTTTCCCGTATCCATGCAACGGCAATGGTACTGCAGGCCAGGATTCTTGATGCCCTGGATAGGAAAGATCAGGCTAGAAAGGTGCTCGATCGACTCATAAAGAGAACAGATCTGCTCATTTTCGAGCGCCGGGAAACAGAACTTTTATTGAGAGAGTTTAGTGAAGCTGCGTAAAATTTTTCGTAATTTTGTATATATAACAGGTGAGCAATGAGTAATCATCGGCGATTTTCTCTGAACCGGGAAACCCGGTTTTGTCTTGATAAGATGAGCCAGGGCGATTCCTGGCGCATGTTTCGAATTATTTCCGAGTTTGTGGAGGGATTTGATACCCTGTCTGCAATTAAACGTCCCTCGGTGACTATATATGGTTCCGCGCGAACAGCGGAAGACCATCCTGATTATCAGAAGGCAAGGGAACTAGCCCGCACGCTTGCCGAACTTGGGTATGGCATCGTCACCGGCGGCGGACCCGGCATCATGGAGGCTGCCAACAGGGGGGCCAGTGAGGCGGACGGGTTGTCGATTGGTCTCAATATTGATCTTCCCCATGAACAGGAGGGAAATGCGTATGTCAATCTCCCTCTTGATTTCAGGTATTTTTTTGTGCGCAAGGTCATGTTCATGAAGTATTCCATGGCCTTTATCTGCATGCCGGGAGGTCTGGGATCGCTTGACGAGTTGTTTGAATCCCTGACTTTGATTCAGACCAGGAAAATCAAACCCTTCCCTATTCTTCTGGTCGGCTCTTCCTATTGGGGTGGTCTGGTTGACTGGATCAAAGAACAGATGCTGGGAACGGGGAAAATTGCCGAAGAGGATTTACTTCTTTTTGAAGTCTTTGACGATGTACATGATATTGTACAATTCATACGTAAAATTGTAGTTTTTTAGAGTTATATGGTGGACTCGGTTTTTTTTATCGCTACGGGTATTTTTTTTCTCCAGGGAGCAGAGTAATGGCACAGATAGATGCGTTTTTTAAACTGATGAACGACGAAGGGGCCTCGGATCTTCATATGATGGCAGGCCAGCAGCCCGTACTTCGTATCCGTGGCGACATGGAACGGGTAAAGTTCAAAAGTATGGATAACGAAACATTGAAAAGTATTCTCTATGAGATCTGTCCTGAGGATAAGATCAAAGTTTTTGAGGAAACCGGAGACATGGACTTTGCCTATGAAATTCCCGGACTGGCCCGTTACCGCTGTAATTTCTTTCAGCAGAAGTATGGTATCGGCGCTGTTTTTCGCGAAATCCCAAGTGATATCCTCACCTGTGAGCAGTTGGGCCTTCCCAAGGTTGTTGCCAAGCTTGCCAGTCTTCCCAAAGGGCTTGTTCTTGTCACCGGTCCTACCGGTTCCGGTAAATCAACGACCCTTGCCGCCATTGTTGATGAGGCCAACCGTACCCGTAAAGACCATATTCTGACCATTGAAGATCCCATTGAATTTGTCCACAAGAGCCAGCAGTGCATTATCAATCATCGAGAAGTCGGCACCCATACAAAGACTTTTACCGCTGCCCTCCGTGGCGCTCTTCGTGAGGACCCTGATATTATCCTTGTTGGCGAGTTGCGTGATCTGGAAACCATTTCTCTGGCCATGGAGGCGTCCATGACCGGCCATCTTGTTTTCGGCACTCTGCACACCATGAATGCCATGAAAACGGTTGATCGTGTTATTGAAATTTTCCCTGCCAATCAGCAGGGCCAGGTACGTTCCACCCTGGCGGACGCACTGAAGGCGGTTGTCTCTCAGACTCTGTTTAAACGGGTTGATGTCAAAGGAAGGGTGGCCGCTCTGGAAATCCTCATCTGCACGCCGGCGGTACGAAATTTGATCAGGGAGGCAAAAACCTATCAGATTCCATCGGTTATGCAGACCGGAAAGCGATATGGGATGCAGACTATTGATGATGCCATTATGGAACTTCTGGAAAAAAAGAAAATAAGCGCCGAGGATGCCTATACCAACTGTATTGAAAAGCAACGTTTTGTTAAATTTTTACGAAAACCTCCGGTTGATTTCACCGAAGTGTGACGTCCCTCAGGCTATTTTATGGCCACCTTGGAAATTTTAGTTTCGCCCAACCCCGGCGTTATGTAAAAGATCATATCATCGGCACCTTGGATGGAGTGTTTAAGTTTGTTTTTTTGGGTCGCTTGCCGGGATAAAGTGAGCCAGTAATTTTTTCTGGGTGCGATTCAGGTCAATGAATCGGGCTCCATTTCTCATCATGGTCGTCGGCTGGCCGGCCACATTTTGTACACTCACCTCAGACGAGACGATCCGGACCGGCAGATCTTTCAGAAAAGCGCCCTGTTTGCAGTTGAATAAATCAATGGTAAGGCGGTCGCAGAGGAATTTTTGCTTATCAAGCGTATAGGTAAAGCCGATTCCCGCTGTGGTAATATCTTGAATTTGAGCAAATTTTTGTTCCCCATCGCCAAACCGTACTAAAAGGGTATGAGGCGGCTGTATCCGTTCATTGGCGCGCCGTTCGTGCAGCACGGAGATGCCGCCGAAAAAATAAAAATCCTGGCCGCAGTCGGTGCAGACAAGATGGGCCGCGCCGGGCAGCCGTAAAAACCAGGGTTGCTCGGGCAGGGGAGAATAGTGGCTTGTCCTACAGCGCGGGCATTTTTTTCCGGGTATGATCGGCATGGATAAATGAATTTCAGGAAACAACAGTTGTTGGCGACCGTTTCGACTGACCAATATAGTATCACGAAATCAATGTACTTGACAACATTCATTTTTTTTCGCTGATTTCCTTTGATTTCCAGCCTGTTTCATGCGTCCAGGCCGTCGTTGTCAGATTTTTTCCATCGGTTGTACATGCAACTGTTCCGTTTATTCCGGTAATTAAGAAAGGAATATGGTTTTTTTGCCACCATCTTCGATTTCGGGGGGCAGGGAAAAAGTTTTGTTGCCTTCCGCCTGCACTGACAACGATTACTTTTGGAGCAACCGCCCTGAGAAAAGGGTGTGAGCATGATGTCTTGCTCCCGTGATGGGGAGCCAGCAGAACATCGGCTTGTAGTTGTCTGTTCTTCTCAAGAAGAATTCCTTCCGACCGCTGCTCAATATCGGCGGGAAAGAGAAATGTTTTTTCTCCACAGTCCAGTCTCATGACCAGCCCCTGGTTGTTATCCGAGTCGTTTTTATCCGTCAGCCCGGTCATGCCGATACAGGTGAGGCGGCAGAGGGAGTCAGTGTGCAGGGTTTGACCGGATTGTGGTGTGGTCAGTCGTATGTGCCGTTGTTGTATCGTTTTTATCAGAGCGTCATAACTCTGCGATTGAATAGGCTGCTCGTTGATGTAGGCGATTTGTGGATGAAATCGGCGGACGATAAACCCAAGCCCATTATAGTGGTCACTGTCGGGATGGGTGATAATTAGGCTGTTGAGGCGCCAGATTCGCTGTTTCCAGAGGAAGGGAGCGATGATTTGTCTGCCGACGTTAAATTGATCAGAGGAACTGCCGCCCCCGTCAATGAGGATGGTGGTACCGTCGGCGAACTCCAGAAGAGTGGAGCTTCCCTTGCCCACATCAAGAAAAGAGACCCGTGCGTTTTTTCTCTGATGATTGTGCAGGAGTGCCGGCAGATATATGCCTGCCGTGAAATGGAGGATCAGGAGGAGAAAACCGCTGAAAATGAGGAGTCGATATTTGATGGTTGCTCTGGGTTTTCTGCAGATCAGGATAATGAGTAAAGAATAAGCGATAATTTCGCCGATGGACGGGGTGATTGTCCATGTTGAGGCCCAGGAGAGACCAGCGGCCCGGGTTGTCAGGATATCGGCGGCGTGTAGGGCATGACCGCCGCAGGAAAACAAAAAAAATGCCACTTTCGGTGCAACCGTGAGAAAAGGTGTTGCCAGCAGTCCAAGGGGCAAGGCAATAAAGCAGAGAAGGGGTTCGATGACCAGGTTCATCAGGGGACCGATGGGGGAAAACCTGTTGAAATGGTAGAGCAGCAGAGGAAGTGTGCCTGCAGTTGCCGCAAGAGAGATGAGAAAAGCGGTCAGAGGCCAGCGTAACACTTTACCGGTGATATTTTTTTCTTCCGACTTTTTCGTCTGATATAAAGTGTGAAGATAGGGGGCGATGAGTGCGATGGCGATAAGGGCCGCAAATGAGAGTTGAAAAGACACGGTAAAGAGCGCAAGCGGATGCAGGGCCAGCAGAATAAGAGCGGCTGCAGCCAGGAGATGGAAGAGCTGGTGTTGCCTGTTACAAAGAACGGCAAGGAGAAAAAATCCTGCCATGATCAACGCCCTGAAAACAGGGGCGTTCAGCCCGGCAATAAAGGCATAGCCAAAAAGGACGGGAAAAGTCAAACAAAGTGCCAGCGTTGCTGCATTGGTGTGCAGCAACAGCCATTGGCTCCGTTTCAGCAGCCAGTACACCATTCCATAGAGAAGAAAGGCGAGCAGTCCCATATGCAGACCGGAAATTGCAAGCAGATGCATACAGCCGGTCTGGGCGAAATGATCAACGGTTTCCCAGGAAAGTCCACTTCTGTTGCCGATAAGGAGAGCCCGATAGAGACCGCCGGTAATGGGGTCGCAGTGTTGTCGTAAAAAATGGTCGATATGCTGCCGAAATCGTTGGGCCGGTAGCCGTATATCGATTGCGCTACCCCGGTATTTTGTTGGTTCGGCAAGAATATGGTGGGGAGATTTGACCCAGCCGGAACAGAAAATGCCTTTATTGCGCATATAAAGAACATAATTAAAGGTTCCCGGTGTCTGGTAGTCATGAATTCTGTCGACTGACGCTACAACAAGAAGTGTCTGTCCCGGCAGAACAAAATCGGGAGCGCTGCCCCGCATAGAGAGTCGGATTTTGCCGGTGGCGGGCCGCATGATGGCCCCTTCTGATTTTCCCCGGTACAGGACATGCGAAAGGGCAAGGACAAAGGTGGATTTGTTCTCTGATATGGTGACCAGCCCTGTGACTTCTCCCTCCAGGGTAACCTTTGTCTTTTCAGTAATCAGGTTATAGATATGGGAGGGATCCGTCGGCGGTTGCAGCGCCAGCCAGGTATGCGCAAAACCGACGATCGCAAAAAACAAAAACAGGAGTAAGAGCTTTGTCCAAATTTGTTTGTCGTGCCTGTTGATGTGCCACCATGATGTTGGCCTGTCGGCATGATATGTCCATTGCCATGTTTTCAGATCAGGAAAAATTTTCAGGACAGGGAAAATTTTCAGGCCAAGGAAAAGCATTCCGGATAATGCCAAAATTCCGGCCGGGATCGCTATCCTGACATATCGGTTGGCGGGGAAGGGAAAGTGAGCTGGATGGAGCCCGGCCAGGGCTGCGCCTGCGATAAAGCAGAGGGTT
>WGCP01000383.1 GCA_015493715.1 Desulfobulbaceae bacterium | reverse complement strand
CCCTGGACCAGAAGGCGGGTATCATTACCTACCCAGATACTCATAACTGCCTCGCAATGGTTGCAATTTTTTCAGCCGCATCCTGAAGGCCGTCGGCGGTGATCAGCTCAAGACCGGAATCGTTGAGAATGCGACGTCCCTCCTCGGCATTGGTTCCCTCCATGCGCACCACCACCGGCAATTTGAGCGCCACCTTGGTTGCCGCCTCGACCACGCCTGTCGCCAGCACGTCACAGCGCAGGATGCCGCCGAAAATATTGATCAGGATGGCCCGAACATCAGGGTCCGACAGGAGAATGCGAAATCCGTTTTCAATCATCTCCGCATTAGCCCCGCCACCCACGTCAAGGAAGTTGGCCGGTTCGCCCCCGGCCTGCTTGATGATGTCCATGGTCGCCATGGCAAGACCGGCACCGTTGACCATGGTGCCGATATTACCATCCAGACGGATATAATTGAGATGATATTTTTTGGCCTCGGCCTCCAGAGGATCATCTTCGGACGGATCATGGAGTGCGGCCAGTTCCCTGTGACGGAACAGGGCCGAAGAGTCTACCTCCACCTTGGCATCGAGCAGGACCAACCGGTCGTCCTCCGTGACCGCCAGCGGGTTGATCTCAGCCAGCAGCAGATCCCGGCTCACCACCAGGGAGTAGAGCTTCTGCAACAGGCCGCAGAATGTTTTAAACTGATCGCCCTGCAATCCCAGACCAAAGGCGACCTGCCGCAGGTGAAAGGGTTGCAGGCCGACAAGGGGGTTGACCCGGACCCGGATGATTTTGTCCGGCGATTTGGCCGCGACCTCTTCAATGTTCATGCCGCCTTCGGTGGAGGCAATGATCATCATGGAGGCGGTGGCCCGGTCCGGCAGGATGGAGAGATACAGCTCATCTCTGATTTGCTGCCCCTGTTCGACAAGAACCCGGCGCACGGTATGGCCGTGTCCCGCCGTCTGGGCGGTGGCAAGGGTCATGCCGATAATCGCTTCCGCCGCTGCCTGCGCTTCCTGCCGATCGCGCGCCAGCCGGATCCCGCCTGCCTTGCCCCGGCCGCCGGCATGGACCTGGGCCTTTATCGCGGCCGGATAGCCGAGGGCTTCGGCAGCTTCCACCGCCGCCTGAACCGAATCGGCAACGCGCCCTTCGGGCACCGGCAGACCTGCACCGGCAAAGAGTTCCTTGGCCTGAAATTCATGAAGTTTCATAATATTGTATAGGGGATACCATCGCTACAGGACATGGCTTCCAAGGTTGCTACCAGGTAGACAGTATTTAATTTTTTTCAGAGAGACACGGTAAAAAAGCGATGTTATCCCTCCCTGCAATCAAGCAGGCTGTAACCAATATCTTTGATATGAAGATCCTGTTTGTGAAAATCCAGCATAGCCTGTTTTCCACCAAACAATTGCAAAACTTTTGTACGTTCCAGTTTTGTCGGCATATTGTTGCTCAGGGCTTTTAGCGAACTATATTTCCACTCCCAAAAAGAAGAGGTTATGCCATGATGGACAGGGTTATTGTGGATGTAGTACACCAACCATAGCAGGTGAGCTTCCTTTTTTACCGGAACACATTTTGGATGTTCTTGAAAAAGACTTCCACGTCGACGTTCTTGTTTATTGATTGCCTGGGCATAGGAAATTGCGAATCGCCGCATTTGTTCCCTGATTTTCTTATCATCCCCTTCAATAATCCGTACCAGAAAATGAAAATGGTTAGGCACAAGGCAGTATGCCCATACCTCTACCAGAGAACCAAGATATTCATTCCACTTGTCCAGGAAAAAACAATAATTTTTCTCCTGAAAAAAGAGTTTATCCGCCTGACTGTTTGCCCGATTAAAAATATGATAAAAATCATGAGCAACGAAGGAAGTTTTGGCATCCATTGTCCAATATCAACAGGGATAACATCGCTCAAAAAGGCCGGGAAAAACAAGTAGCCATTTTCCATTCTTCAATTGGATGTCCATTGAATATGGCTAATAAGCGATGGTATCCCCAGGTCATTATTTTCCTGGATAGCCCATCTTCTGCAGATGACCGGTGATCTCATCCAGAGTGGCGGGGTCATCAATGGTGGACGGCATCCGGTATTCCTTGCCCACGGAAATAGAGCGCATGGTGCCGCGCAGGATCTTGCCGGATCGGGTCTTGGGCAGACGCGCGACCACGGCGGTCTCCTTATAGCAGGCAATGGGCCCGATCTGCGAGCGGATCATCTTGACCAGTTCGGTCTTCAACTCTTCCTCATCGCACTCGACTCCGGCCTTGAGCACCACCAGACCCAGGGGCCGCTGTCCTTTAAGGGAATCATCGGTGCCGAACACCGCGCATTCCGCCACATGGGGATGGGTGGCGATCACCTCTTCCATGGCACCGGTGGAAAGCCTGTGCCCTGCGATATTGATAACAT
>WGCP01000382.1 GCA_015493715.1 Desulfobulbaceae bacterium | reverse complement strand
TTTGCGAATTCCGAAGGCATGGTATAAAAGACTCGTGGACATACTGACCTCCTTTTTTCTGATTTGAGTAATGTCTTGTCAGAAAATATGTCAGCATGTCCATTTTTCAACTTCAAGTTACTTCTTGGGTACGCAAATCCCGGATGAACCAAAATACGGCGAAGAGGCAGCCCGCGAATATGTCCAGCACTTAAGCGATGATCTCAAGAGGAAATTCGGGCATGTACTGGAAGATTTTGAACAGGAAATGGCAAAAGCTTTGATCTACTTCGGTTCAAAATAAACCCGCAGGCGGGACAGGATTTCCAGACAATTCACAGTAAACCGGCAGGGACGTAAGACCATGTCTGCGCCTTATACAATAAACGAGCCGGACTCTGGAAGGTGCCCTGTAGATTTCACCTCAAAGCGAATATTCCTCCCGTAGGAGAAGTAAATGCAGCGCAAGAGTAACTTTACCGGACTATGTGCTTCCGGTTTTCTCGCCAAGGCCTCCTATGCCCTGGCAAGAACCCCTGTACTGGCGCTCTTTGCCGCCTCATTTGGAGTCGGCCCTGAGGCCATTGGTTTTGCAGTGGCAATTTCCACGGTAACCGGCATCTTTTTCAAGATGCCGGCCGGCGTCATTTCAGACATTATCGGACGCAGGCGGACCATGATCTGCGGCCTTCTTTTCTTTGCCCTGATTCCCTTTTCCTATCTCTGGGTTAACACCTATGAATCCCTTCTGATCGTCCGCTTCTTCCATGGATTTGCCACTGCGATTTACGGCCCGGTCATCATGGCGGTTGTGGTGGACACGGCCGGTGACAAGCGCGGCGAAATGCTTTCCTGGTTCTCCTCGGTAACCATTATCGGCAACCTTATCGGCGCCCCGCTGGGCGGATTACTACTGACCTGGATGGCCAAGGGAGGAAAATCCCAACTGGTTCATTTTCATATTATCTATGGCGTTGTCGCCGCATTGGGAATGGCAGCCCTGATCACGGGAATATGGGCAAGTAGAGGCCTGACCGTTCCGGAAAGGAAAGACACGGATCAACGCAGTACCGTCGCCGCCGTTCTCCGCCATTTCGGCAAAAGCGTCCGCGATATTTTAACGGATCGCCGCATACTTGTAACCAGCAACATGGAAGGCGTGCAAAACCTCTCCGTTGGCGCCATGGAAGCCTTTATGCCGATTTACATCGTTATGGTACTAGGGTATACGGAATTCCAGGCAGGACTGCTCTGGGGCGTGCAAATCTTAATGACCGTGCTTGCCAAACCACTGATGGGCAGGATCTCGGACAAACATGGACGAAACCCCCTGCTCTTCTGGGGCATGTTTGTCTGCGCTGTTCCCTTCACCCTGATCCCATGGATGCAAAATTATTTTGCCCTCCTCTTCCTGGCCGCTGTTTTCGGTCTGGGCGAGGCCATTGTCACCTCATCGGCGGCAGCTATGGTTGCCGATCTCTGCAGGCAAGACAATATCGGCTCGGCCATGGGCGTTTTCGGCACCCTTTATGATGTCGGCCACGCCTCGGGCCCGATTCTGGCTGGCCTACTCATCGGTTTATCCACCGGTCAGGACTTTCGGTTGGCCTTTGCCATTATCGCGGCCATCATGATACTTGCCGCTCTTGCATTCCGGATCGGCATCAAACAGAAAAAATAATCCTCTTGAAAGAATCCATACAACATGGAAAGATCCCTTGCCGCAAAAGGCCACGAGACACGGGCCATATACTATGCTGGAGCAACATCATTCGTCGCTGTTGCATTCTGCAGTTTTAT
This sequence comes from Desulfobulbaceae bacterium, assembly GCA_015493715.1. Lineage (GTDB taxonomy): Bacteria > Desulfobacterota > Desulfobulbia > Desulfobulbales > Desulfobulbaceae > DRLX01. The sequence goes on along the minus strand of WGCP01000382.1, from coordinate 3,103 downwards.
CAAGTAATACCGGTTACATGATCGACTTGACTGCTGCCTCGGCATAGGAAATAATTCGGGACGGAAAAATACCCATGAGAATAATAATGACTATCAAGGCAGTGCCGGAAATCCTGGTCAATGGGTTTATTCCGACAGCGGTTCTGTCGTCGGCATCTGTGGTATAAGCGGATTTTATAACGGACAGATAATAATAAATAGCAATTCCGGCATTTATGGCCGCAAGAATAACGGGAATTAAGAATTGCGGCCCCTCTTTTAATACTCCGGCAAGCAACATAAACTCACCGGTAAATCCGACCATAGGCGGAATGCCCGCCAGGGCAAACAGCCCCAGGGCCAGGAGAAAGGCCAGAAACGGTTCCCGCTTGTGCAGGCCTGCGAGATCGCCGATGGAGAGGTTTTCTCCCTGTTCGGATACATGGCAGAGCACGGTATAGCAGGCAATATTCATAAACACGTAGCCGGTGATATAATACATGGCCATGGCATAGCCGCCGGACTTCATGGTCAACAGGCCAAAAAGAATAAAACCTGCATGGGCGATACCGGAATAGCCGAGCATCCTTTTTATATCCGTCTGGACAAGCGCAATCAGGTTGCCGTAAAACATGGAACAAAGCGCCAATACCATCATAAGCGTCACAAGGACATGCGCATCGGCAGGCACCAGAAGAACAAAGCGTATCAGCAGGGCAACGGCTGCGAGCTTTGGTACGGTGGCGACAAAGGTCGTTGTTTCATTGGCCGCTCCTTCATAGACATCAGGCACCCAGAAATGCATGGGAAACAGGGCCAGCTTGTAAAAAAATCCGGCAAGGACCATAACAACTGCAAAAAAAGCCGCCGATCGGGAAGCGGTCTTCTGCAGGCCAAGGGCAATATCTTCAAGATAGGTTGTGCCGGTCAGGCCGAATATATAACTCATCCCATAGAGCATAAACCCGGTAGCCAAAACGCCGAAGAGGATATATTTTATCCCGGCCTCCATCTGCTCCCGGCCGGCGGTTTGTTCATCACGCATGGGCACCATCAGATACAGCGAAAAAGAAGAAAGCTCCAGGGCGACAAACAGAGTAATAAGTTCGGTGGCGCTGACAAGCAACATCAACCCCAGGCAACTGAGAAAAAGGAACATATAATATTCGGGGCGAATGCGACGGGCAATACCATTCATTTTCTGGCTGCCGGCAAGGACAAAAAAAAGACCTGAGCTGATCATCAGTTTAAAAAACTGGGAAAAACGGTCTACCTGCAGGCAGCCGTCAAACAACACGGCCGATCGGCCCAGGGTTATCACGGTTGCGACAAAGACAAGCACACCAAAGAAAACAGCCGCATTTCTCATCTGAGCGGTATCAAGATGCCTTGTCAGGCTGAGGCCAAAAAAGGACAGGGCCGCAAGCACAAGCGCAAGTTCGGGCAGGATGGTCATCGTTTCCTCACTATTTTCTCACTGTATTCTCACTTCAACAGAGCTGCAGCAACATGCGCACCATTCATCCCATGCAGTTGCTCCAACAGATGTAAGACCGAGGTATGGATCAAATCCAGAAACGGCTGCGGAGAGAGTCCTATCCAGAAGACAAAGACCAGAAAAGGCGCAAGCGTTATAATCTCCCGAAAATTCAGATCGCTTAAATATGACTGGTCGGGATTATCAACACCGCCCCAGATAATTTTCTGCAGCATACGCAGCATATAGGCCGCAGCCAAAACCGCGCCGGGTATAGCGGCCAGGGCAAGTGGAATATTTTCCTTAAAAACACCCGCCAGGATTAAAAATTCACCGATGAAGGAATTGGTTCCCGGAAAGGCAAAAGAAGAGAGGGCAAAAAAGGCCAGAAAAGTAACATACCAGGGCATGAATTTGCCGACGCCGGTGGCAAGCCTGAGTTCGCGGCTGTGGGTACGCTCATAGATCATGCCGACACAGAGAAAAAGAGCGCCGGTGGTAACGCCGTGGTTGATCATCTGCAGGATTGCGCCCTCAACCCCTTTGGAATTGAGAATAAAAATACCCAGGGTAACAAAACCCATGTGACCGACACTGGAATAGGCAACGAGTTTTTTCATGTCATGCTGGGCAAGCGCCGTAAAGCCGCCGTAGATAATACCGGCAATGGAGAGCCACAGGATGTACGGCGCCAGCATCAAGGTGGCGGCCGGGGTTATCGGCAGGCAGAACCGGAGCATGCCGTACGTCCCCATCTTCAAGAGGACCGAGGCCAGAATAACCGAACCGGCGGTGGGTGCCTCGACATGGGCCGCCGGCAGCCAGGTATGGAACGGGAACATGGGCACTTTAATGGCAAAGGCCAGGAAAAAAGCAAGAAATACCCAGAGCTGAAAGGGAGTGGAATAGGGCTGCCACATCATGTCCGGAATAAAAAAACTGCCGTTTTTCAGATACAGGGCAATAATGGCGACCAGAAGAAAGACCGAACCGGCAAGGGTGTAAATAAAAAATTTGATCGAGGCATATTCCTTGCGCGGTCCGCCCCAGACGGCGATAAGCAGATACATGGGAATCAGCATGAATTCCCAGAAGACCCAGAAGAGGACGAAATCCAGGGCCACAAACAACCCGACCATGGCGACCTGTAGGATCAACAGACAGAACATGAACTGGGTCATCCTGGTTTTGACAGAGCGCCAGGAAGCCAGCACGCAAAAGGGCATGATCAGGGTGGAAAGCAGAACCAGCAGAATGGAGATGCCGTCAACGCCCAGGATATAATTGATATGGAATCGGGGGATCCAGGGATGAACTTCAGCGAACTGAAACTTGACAGTTGCCGGATCAAAACCACGCAATAGAAGCAGAGAAACAGCCGCTTCAATGGTGGTCACCGTCAATGCCCAATATCGTGCAAATTTTTCGCCGCCATAGAAGAACAGAACAAAGGCCGCCCCGAGGGGGAAAAATATCAAAAAACTGAGCAGCGGAAATCCATTGTGTATAATCAGACTGTTCATAATCCGGCGCCCTCGGTCAATACAACCCTGAAAGTACATAAGCCAACAGTAAAAGAGCAGACAGGGCTGCGGCAAAATAAATACTCACCTGCACCTGGCCACTCTGTAAGAGCCGCAGCCTGCC
>WGCP01000381.1 GCA_015493715.1 Desulfobulbaceae bacterium | reverse complement strand
TTACAGGTGGTGGTTGGGCTAGTTCTCTGCCCCTACCTGAATAGTTACTTGATTTTTATTGTTTTTTCGATTGGTTGAATAAAACTCCAACCTTTATAGTATAACATTTTCTTGTTGAACGGCAACATCTCGGTTAAAAAAGTGATGGAATACGGTGTCCATCACCGGCCTAAATGCAGGTTATCCGCAAACAGAAATCAGAGTCCGGAGGACAGGCACCAGAACAGTTATTGCCTGCGGCGGGCTGCCTGCGGTTCTGGTTCACGGGGCTCTGTTTTTTTTAACACCTTGATCCGAGGGTTTTTCAGGGCTCGATTCCTATTCGCAATTCGTGAAAAAAGATGCTACAACGTGGTAACCATTTATACTGCTGAACCTTTGTTGAATAAAGAAGTTTCCTAAAGGAGAATTTTTATCATGCCGGACCTACATTTTGAAACGTTAGCCCTTCATGCGGGCCATACCGTAGATGAGCAAACACTTTCCCGCGCGGTACCGATATATCGCACCAGTTCCTATCTCTTCAAAAGTGCCGAACATGCCGCCAACCTGTTCAGCCTTAAAGAACTCGGCAACATCTATTCACGTCTGATGAATCCGACCCAGGATGTTCTGGAACAGAGAGTAGCGGCGCTTGAGGGCGGTGCCGCTTCTCTGGCCCTGGCCTCGGGTACCTCTGCTATCTTTTATACTGTCATCAATATCTGTGATCACGGCGATGAGGTGGTTGCCGCCAACAACCTCTACGGTGGGACCTATACCCAGTTTGATACCATCCTGCCGCAACTCGGGATCAAGGTGCACATGGTCGATCCCCGTGATCCGGCTAATTTTGAGAAGGCGATTACTGAAAAAACCAGGGTGCTGTACTGCGAGACCATCGGCAATCCGGGCCTGGAAATGACCGATATTGAGGCTCTCGGTGCCATTGCCGAAAAACACCACCTGCCCCTGGTGGTGGATTCCACCTTTACACCGCCCTGTCTGTTCAAACCGCTTGAACACGGAGCAGACATCGTCATTCATTCGCTGACCAAGTGGATGGGCGGACACGGAGTCGCCCTGGGCGGCATTGTTGTCGACGGCGGCAGGTTCGACTGGACGGACAGCAGGTTCAGCCTCTACAATGAGCCCGATCCGAGCTACCACGGCCTGCGCTACGCCCATGATCTCGGGGATCTCAACCCGGTTGCCTTTGCTCTCCGTATGCGTCTGGTGCCGCTGCGCAACCTTGGCGCCTGTACAACGCCTGATAACTGCTGGTTTTTTCTCCAGGGTCTGGAAACCCTGGCCCTGCGTATGGAGCGGCATTGTGAAAATGCAATGGCGGTAGCTGAATTTCTTACCGACCATGACGCAGTGGAATGGGTATCGTACCCGGGCCTGACCGAAGAGAATTCGACGGCAAAAAAATATTTGAAAAATGGATTTGGTGGCATGGTGGCCTTTGGGGTCAAGGGCGGCCGCGCTTGCGGGCAGCAGTTCATTGAAGCCCTGGAAGTGTTCTCGCATCTGGCCAATGTCGGCGATGCCAAATCCCTGGCCATCCATCCGGCCTCCACCACCCATTCCCAGATGAGCAGGGACCAACTTGTGGATGCCGGACTGTCCGAATCCATGGTCCGGTTATCGGTAGGGATTGAGCACATTGATGATATTCTTGCCGATCTGGATCAGGCCCTGCAGATCGCCCGGAGCTGACAACCGCCGGAACGAACCATGAGTGATCCCAGGCAGTATTTTACCTTTGCCGATAACGGCGAACCGTTGCAGCTTGATTGCGGCCGCAGTTTCGGGCCGGTGACCCTGGCCTATGAGACCTGGGGCAGGCTGAATGCGGAGAAATCCAATGTTATTCTTATCCTGCATGCCTTTTCCGGTGATTCCCATGTGGCTTCCCATGACGAAACTGATCTGGAGGCCAACGGTCCGGGCTGGTGGGAAGCCATGGTCGGGCCGGGTAAGGGGATTGATACGGAAAAGTATTTTGTGCTCTGTTCAAATATTCTCGGCTCCTGCAGCGGCTCCACCGGCCCCTCTTCCATTAATCCGGATACCGGAAAACCCTATGGCCTGGATTTTCCGGTGGTCACCATCAGAGACATGGTCAATGCCCAGAAAATACTGCTGGACTTTCTGGGTATCAACAGCCTGTATGCTGTTGTCGGTGGTTCGGTCGGCGGCATGCAGGTGCTGCAGTGGTGTATCAGTTATCCGGAAATGGTTCGAACCGCCATCCCACTGGCAACAACCATGCGCCATTCCGCCCTCTGTATCGCCTTTAATGAGGTGGCCCGTCAGGCCATCATGACCGACCCGAAATGGCAACAGGGAAAGTATCCGGAAGATGATCCACCGGAACTCGGTCTTGCCGTAGCCCGGATGATCGGCCACATTACCTATCTTTCCGATGAGGCCATGCATCGCAAATTCGGACGCAGACTGCAGGAGCGTGACGATCTGTCCTTTCGTTTTGAGTCGGATTTCCAGGTGGAGAGCTACCTCAACTACCAGGGAACAAAGTTTGTTCGTCGGTTTGATGCCAACTCTCTACTCTACATTACCAAGGCCTCCGACTATTTTGATTTAAACAAAGAGGGGGACCCGACCATTAACCGGTTGGCCGGTACTGCGACCAGATTTCTGGTGATCTCTTTTACCTCGGACTGGCTCTATCCGACCTATCAATCCAGGGAGCTGGTCCAGGCGCTCAAACGAAACGGCTGTGATGTCAGCTTCTGTGAAATTCATGCCGATTGCGGTCATGACGCCTTTCTCCTGCCCGATGATCGGCTGATCAACCTCATCAGTGGTTTTTTAAGCGGAGCGGCGTCGAATGAGTGAAGACAACGGCACCAAGGCAATGCGTTTTGATCTGCAGGTCATCTCCTCCTGGATTAAGCCCGGGAGCCGGGTTCTTGACCTGGGCTGTGGTCAGGGCGACCTGTTGCATGCCCTGCAGAAGGAAAAACAGGTGCATGGAGTTGGAATTGAGGCGGATGAAGAAAAAGCTGCCTTCTGTATCAGCCGCGGCTTGTCGGTCCTGCATGAAAATTTTAATGAAGACGTGCTCTATTATCCACATCATCATTTTGATTACTGCGTGCTTAGTCAGACCCTGCAGCAGGTCTATGAACCGGATAAACTGATCCAGCGATTGCTTGAGATCGGTACAAAAATCATTGTCAGCTTCCCGAATTTCAGCCACTGGCGGGTGCGCATGCAACTGCTGTGTACCGGAGTGGCGCCCAAAAACGACCACCTGCCCTATGAATGGTACAACACCCCCAATATCCGGGTCATTACCATTAAGGATTTTAAGAAGTTTATTCGGACGATCAATGCGACAGTTGTCAAAGAGGCGGCGCTCAACAGCAGAAAGAATGAACGATTCGGCAGGGTCATCCATTTCCTGCCCGACTGGCGGGCAACCTACGGGATATTTTTGCTGGAGGATGGAGCGTCGATAAATTCCGTGCCCGGTCCGGAGGAATAATTACTTGAAACTATTCAGGTTGACCAGAAAAACTTGTATTTACCCTGGTGAAAATATTTTGGTATAGGCGCAGTCAAAATGCTGACGGCGATTTGATTACCACCGAGGGCATGTTGGCCGCTTTTTTTGATCGCGGAGTCAACAGTCAGGTGATAGGCCTTGGAGAGCAGGCCGTCACCTCTGTCGCTCCAGACCTCAATGGAGATACGCTCCCATGATGGCCGATCAAGATATGTAGCGTTTATACTTGAATCGATGATGGACTCGTAAAAAGGCAAAAACGCCATTTGCACTGTACGTGAATACAGGAAGTTACAACTTTCCCGCCGTCGGTGGCGAGGCTTTTTACGACACCGACAATTCCTCAAAGACCGAAGTTCAGAGAAGTTGAGGAAAATCACCTAAACGGTATAATCTTCATAACCCTCCACAACTACTGTGTATGCAGGGTCTTCCATGATATCGACTCGAATTATTTTTTCGGCCTTATCGATTAATTTTCGGCAATCCGGGCTGAGGTGAAACAGACAGATCTTCTTTCCTATCTGCTCATATTTCTGGGCAAGTTTATTTATGGCTTCAATGCCGGAGTGGTCGGCCACCCTGGACTCTTTGAAGTCAATAATTATTTCGCCAGGATCATTTTCCACATCAAACTTACTGGTAAAGAGTTGCGCTGAACCAAAGAACAGCGGGCCGAATATCTCGTAATGTTTTACTCCTTTTTCATCAATATGTTTTCTGGCCCTGATACGCAGGGCATTTTCCCAGGCAAAGACA
>WGCP01000380.1 GCA_015493715.1 Desulfobulbaceae bacterium | reverse complement strand
GATTGATATTCCGCCACCCCGAGCATGTGACGTTCCAGGTTTATAGCTTCACGATATATCCACTCCCGATAGGAACGGCCCTGCCACTTTTTTTCCAGCCGGCGGATGAACTGTTCCGAAATATGCCGTCTGCCGGTTTCGTTGAGCAGGCAAACGGAATCGTGTTGAGTGAACCAGTTTTCCTTGATCGACCCCTTACGTGCTATGCGAAAAATCAGCCCGTCAACAAGCACAGGCTTGAATGGTTCAGCTAAATCAAGCGAAAGCGATGCCCGACCTGAAGACGGGGCATGAAGAAAGCTGAAGGTCTGCTCCAAATGAGTCTTGGCGATTTCATGCTTCACCACGGTATACGTCATCTGGTTAAGGAAGGAGAGCAGGCAGTTTATCGGGGTGTCCGGCGGTCGCCGTACCCGTCTGCCAAGGGCGAGGGCCGGATCAACATGCCGCCATGCACCATAATAAAACTGGTGCATGTTGCCCTCCATCCCCATCAGGGAAGCAGTATCAATACAGGTATACAGCCTATTTTCAATATGTTTGATCTCTCTGATAGCAGGCCCCACCTCTTCCAGCCCCCGGTAGCGGTAATACAGGAGGTTGGCCCGCATATTATAGCCTGCTCCCCGAACAACCTCACGGGCCAGACACATACGGTCGTCATCGTTGAGCAGTAGTTTTGCCTGGGCCAGCTTAACCATTCCCGAAGGATTGCTTTCCATAGGTTCAAAACAGCCCTTGCAATAGCCGTAATAATCAAAGATAGACAACCGCACTCCATGTCTGCCGCAGAGATTGAGCAGCTTCGTCGTCAATGTCCCTTCGCCGAGCAGAATAAGATGCCTGATTTTTTCCACCGGGAAAACCGTGACCTTGCCGCCGATACTGACATGAAGGGTATTTTCCCGCTGTTTAAGATTGGCATCCCGTGAAATAACAAGTGTTTCCATTTAAACAAATCCGCAGAACAGGGCAAGAGAACAGGCACCACAGAGTTTTTTCCTTGATGCCGTCGGGACGGTTTTACTGCGGGCAAGCTGCTCAAGTTCTTCCGAGGCCTTCAAAAGAGAGGCAAGCATGGCATGATCGAGTTCCAGGGTTCGTTGTGAACGGGTGGAAAGAATATGCACCATAGCCGTCCAGTTTTTTCCCGTGGCAATGGAGAGCATGAGGGCGTAAAAAGCGGATTGCAGGTTGGCGGCCTGCACAGCGCCGCCGCTGCCCTTGTTTTCGTGGACAATATAATGCTGCCAGTCAATGCGGTCGGGGGCAAGTCCGAAAAGGCCGATGGCGGAACGGTCCCGCTGATAACTGGTCAGATGTCTGGCTGTTCCCAGGGCGACACGAGAGTACCACTGAGCAAAGTTGATCCTGTGCAGGTACATCCATGCCCGCCGCTTGCACAGGACAACATGCTGAAAATGTAGTCCGTGTAGATTGAGCCGTTCCACCCGCTCAGAGAACAACGTTGCCTGCGTCCATTGAAAATTCGTCGTCATCCGTCACCACCAGTCCGGTATACATCACAAGTTTCTCCGCTGCTGCCATGGATTCAGGAAAATATTCCCTGGCCTCTTCGGCCTCCCGGTGTTGTCGCAGTTCTCTTCGCCATTGGTCGGGGAGGAAGCCATTGTCTTCTATCGTGGCGCACAGATTGGTATGGGGAAAGCGGACCGTGCACAACCGCGGAATATAGCGACTGGCCGGCAGCAGTCCGTCGTCAAGCCGACCTTCTATACACAGTTCCTCTTCACCGTTTTCGTCAATAGTGATTGGATATCGTTCCAACAGATCCGTCTGTTGTCGCAGCCAGTGTAGTTCCACGCTCAGAGAACGACCATTTTCTTCAATTACGCGGATGCGCCGACCGATATCACGAAGAATTGCTGCCTGGGCCTCAAAGCCGTCACACCAGCGGGTTGCAGATTCGGTATAATAGGGATCTTCGACCATTTGCCGAACCTGGCGGAGTAGTACATTTATGGTTCTTGCGGTCTGCATACGACAGGCGTAAAGATGGCGGCCGACAGGCCCCTGGTTACTGAAATGATTTTGCAGGACGTTCCAGTAAAGCCCGGAGCTATAGGCTGCCCGCATGGAGAGTGCACCAAAGCTGGTTTCGTCCTGCTCATCCTTGAATCGCTGCCTGACTGAGCGGGCAAGAACTGTGGTCAACTCATGAATCTCCACCTGTTTTTCTGCATGCTCAGTCAACCATGCATTAAGTTGCCGCAGCCATGGACGACGTTTACAGTCGATTTCGTCAATACGGGCAAAGACCTGTCCCCCGACATCCCCCCTGGCCGCACGGCCATAACGCTGGAGAAAATTCATCGCCTCGAAACCAGGTTCCATAAATAGAAGCCGGGTCTTAAAGGTGACCCCCATTTCAACGCTCGCCGTGGCCACAAGCATTTTAAAATCCAAAGGATTATAATGACATCCGCTACGGAAAAAACCATCCCCCGGCAGGGCTTCTGTCGCATGAAATGCACTATCGTCGATGGAGTTGACAAGAAGCGTTTCACCGGGTCGGACACCGGCCCGGATCAGTTCTGTTTCCAACCGGGGAAGTTGACGGCGCAGATCCGCAAGGCTGTCATAGATCAAAACAACCTGTCCCTGGTCGGCCAGCTCGTTGCGAACAACGTCAAGCCGGGCCGCAAACATGGAAACCATATCGATCTCCCGGCACGCAGTTAGAAGGACATCGCCGTGTACGGCTCGACCATGGTCGCCTATCTTTTCCTGCAGCTCAACGATGGATTCCGATTGAATTCCGCAACGTTGCAGCACCGGAAGAATGTTCAGGGGAGTGGCTGACAGGAAGCTGACTTTGGCACGGCCATAGCTCTTCCCCTTATTGCCTGTCGCCAAGCGGGCAAAGAGAGCGGCAAGGCCGAATCCACGGGCTGAAATGGTGTGAAATTCGTCAAAAACAATATGATCAAACTGGTTAAGAAAGGTAAAAACACCGTCCGAGGCCTGCCCGGCTCCAGGCCATCTTCCGACCAGGAGATAACTAAGTATCTCGGGGACCGTCACAATCATCTCTCCACCCGGCGCATCATCAAGACGATAGATCTGGTTGATACGACGGGCGGTAACATCCCTCCCCCCTGCCTCGTAATAGTCTTTGCTTGCATCCCCTGTCCAGAGGGCTACTTTCCGTTCCGCCCGATCTGTTGACCAGCCATGGTTCCGAACCAGAGAGGCGGTAAGCCCATGGACAATATTTTGCGCCAGCCGTCTTGTAGGGACAATAAAAAGGACTCGTGTTTCCTCACCCTGTTTCGGATCACGGGCAACGGCCTGTTCAAAGGCATAGGTCTTGCCCGCTCCGGTGGGGGCACCGGCAATGCGTACCGGCCGGCGATCTTCCAGCAGGGCTGTCTGCAACGGGGAGAGGCCACTTTCCGGCAGGCTTTCTACACAGTGCCGCTGAATTATTACTGCCATCGCCACACCTCTTCCAGCGCTTCGGAAAGAGTAAGTTCCGGGGTAAGCTGGAGATTGTGGAGGCAATATCGATTGACCGGAAGATCACGGCCAAAAAGCTTTGCCGTGGCCGCGTTCAGACGAACCCCGTCCAGTGGTTCCTTCGCCGGTTGCAATTTTACCATTCCGTTGCGGTGAAGTCCTACCCGGATGACGATTTCCTTTTCACCGATAAGTGCAAATGGGTCGAGGCCGAAAATTGCGCCTGAAAACCGTTGATAAGGCGGAACTTCCTGAATATGGAAAAAAGTTTTCACATTGCCTTTACTGGTGGCGTTGTAAAATTTTGATTGTATCCCTGCCTCATCGTCAAGATTAAGATGGCGGGTCAGCGGGGAAAGAAGCCGGGGGGTTTCGGTGGTCAGAATCGAACAGCGAAACGGCATAGCTTCAAGATGACCACGGTAGTCCTTTGCCGGCAGGGCAGTTCGGACCCACGTCCAACCCAGGGTGGCAGCGAGTCCGAAGGCCAAGGTGCAATCACCGATCAGCTCCGGCAGAGTAGCAGTACCGCCCTGAACCATCAGACTATGATAGGCAAAAGGGGTTAAGGTGGTGGCGATTACCGGCGTTATAATCTCTTCCATGGTTCTCTCTATTTCCCTTTTTTCTTGGTTTCAAACCAGGCATCAAAGAGTTCACCGACTTTTTCCGCCGCATGGTTGTACTGCTCAGCAAGAGAGGTGTCGTCATCTTCAAACCCCTGAACAAGACGCTCCATTTCTTTGAAAATTTCATTACCGGCCAAAGAATCCGGATGTAATGGCGCAAGATGACCATGGATGGCCTTGATAATCAATTCCGAATCGTTGAGTTGTTCCTGCGTAAGCGTGGCGGTCAACATACGAGTGAGTTCGTAGGGCGATGTCTCGGCACGTTCAAAGGGCGCCCCGTAGAGTCCGGCCAACCGGGTACGAACATTGGTTCCGGTAATCGAGGTTTGCCCGCCGTAAGTTCCGGCAAGACCGATGGCAAGCAGCAGGTGGGCAAAACCCTCCGGGGGCAGCAAGCGGCCCCTGGTAGAGAGTACCTGGACAAGGAGGACACCAGGTTTAACAAAATGACGGGTGAACAGGTTATCCGAGTTCTTCTTGTGCACGGGATCAAACAGGGTGCCATCCTCTGCAGCCCTGTTATGGAAGCTCTCTTCGACACAGAGATGATAGGGGAGAAGACCAAGGGCGTCTGAATAGTTAACTGCCGCCTTGACCGGCAGCACCCGATTGTCCTGGTTGGCCGAATCACCGAACACCAGGGCATTGAGATCAAAGGCTTCAGAGGGTTTCTGTCCTTTTTTCAGGGCGGTGCGATTTTGCGGCATTCGTCCGCCTACGCCATAGGCCCGCAATATCTGCATGCCCCGGCTCCGTTCCTGATACTTGAATTTATTGGCAACCGCACGCACATGAGATTGACGATCGAATTCAATATCCGTTATCTCCTGCTCGGCATTACGAAAAACCGCCGGAGCAATTATTTCCCGAATCAGCACCAAGCTGACACAGCCTGTATTTTTCAGGGCGGGATGAACATAATTACTTTTGGTGCCGTCACTGGATTCAGCGGTGAGATGGTCGAGGTCGCCAAGATATTTATGCATGGTCTGCATAGGGTGCTCCTTTTAATATGGGTAGTAAATATTACTGTTCAATCGTTAGTCGTCTTTGTTTCCGACTTGTCGGCAAACTTTGCTCTGGCCGCAGTAAGAAAGGCCATGCGGTAAATGCTGCCCATGGTGCGGAGACGCCTTTGACTCGGCAGTCGTTCCTTCAGAATTGGGTGCCAGATCTCATCGACAAAGAAAGCGGCGAAATTAAGGCATCGTTCCTGCAACGTGGCGGCGTGGGTGAGGAATGTTTTTCTCTTACGTTCCAAATTCAGCTCCAGTTCGCCGGCGATCCCGTTAAGTAAAGAACGGTCATCGGTCTGTTCCAAAGCAACAAGATCGCGGAGGGTGTCCATGGTGAGTTTAAAACATAACATCTCTTCATTTGTCGAAGCGCCACCTCTCGGCGTATTTTGAAAGGCAGCGGCACGTTCGCCAAGGGTGACCAAGGGCGCATCGTCGTGGGACATGGGTTCCTCCTTGAGTTGATTGTAGTTTTGTTGCAGACGGGTAGCAATGTGCGTATAGATCTTTTTTTTATCAGATGAGGCCGTACTGTATTGTTCATGAAAATGACACCAGCATTGACAGACCGCTCCCAAGCGGGTGTCCGGATTCGCATAGAGCATGAGCAGGGGGTAACCGAGGCTGTTTTCATTGAGGATGATCCGGGCGGTTTCCAACCGTTCGAGAGCCATGTCAAATTGTTCCAGACGCAATTCCGTACTGCCGAGCAGACTACGCAGTATCGACGGCAGGGCATCACAGAAAAAAAATGCCTTCCGGGGAACAGGCAATCCTCGAAAGAGATGAATGGGACGACCGGTCCGCTGACAGGTGCGCAACAGGAGATCCAGCAGTTGAACCTGCTCCTTGAGTTGCTCCGGCCAGCGCTCAAAGCGGGCCACTCTCAGGCGGTGACTGAAGAGAAGGCCATGATCAAGTACCTGGCCTTTCTTCTTTTCAAGACGGTTGACGTCATAGACCGACAGGGTGGCGATTGCAGCATCATTGCTGAGCGCCAGTCCCCCGAAAAGTCCGCTGGTAGTCGGAGATGAAATAAGACTGGGTACGCCTGATGGTTTCCCTCCTGCTCGCTGATGGATAACATTGCGAAGCCGGTACTCGGCGATGGAAACAGGACTGACATGAGTAATCCCCTTGGCGGATGCCGCCAGATTTTCAGGACGATTGTCCCGTCCTGAAAAGGCGCTTATGTTGACTTGGTAGAGTTGGTTTGCTTCACAAATGATCTGCGCCCAGGAGACCGGTTCATTGGTGAAAAGACAGTATCCTGGTTGTTTCGTGCCGTCCTCTTGCGGGCCGGTTACAAGGTTATTTTCCAGAATCTGATGAAATCGCTTCACTACTTCCTGATTGATACGGGCACCTTCAGAGGAAATACCTTTCTTAAATCCTATCATGCCTTCATCGCCTTCCCACCATTTGTAAAGCAGGCCCCCTACACCCCAAATCAACTCGTCAACCTCCGGGTCTTCAACTGCCAGCGTCATAAGCCAGAGGGATGTCATGTTACGTCTTGATTGAGAATCTTCAATTTGGGAGAGCCATAAAGGCAGCGCCTTGCCACAGGCAGCTAAAACCCGCTGTTCACGTGAAACGTAATCAGGATATTTAAACGATGTCTTCTTCGGCAGCTTCAACCCCAGAAAAAGAGACAGAAGGGCGGCCTTGCGCAACAATCGAATGGAAGAAGGTTGTATATTCTTCAGAAGGGAAAAGGGTGTGGCCGAGGCGCCGGATATTGTTTTCGGCCAGCGTGGGGACAAACCATGTTGACCAAGCAACTGGTCAAGTGGCTCCGTCAGGCTATCAATAAGTCCTGCCTTAATGCTGAATAATCTGCCCAGGCTCCGTTCATCGAGATCATTGTTGACAAATTCAATAAGACCGTGGAAGTCCGGCTGTTCATTCTGCAGTGTGGGAACTCCACGATTAGAGATAATCAATTCCAGTTTGAACGGAAGTCTTTGTGTAAGTGCCCGTAGTCCCTGTTCGACGATTTTTTCATATTCCTCTCCGGGAAGGAGCAGTAACAGAGTTCCGTCCACATGAATTTCAATCAAGGGCAAGGTATCGCTTAAACGACCGCAAGCCCTGGATAGGCATCCCTGCAATTCGTCCAAAATAAAGGGATGGTGCGGATCATAGATGCGTACCGACCGCCAGTTGCGGTGTTCCATGGTGCGGTCTTTTGCCAACCGTTCCAGCACACCCTCCAGACCATGGGCAAGAAAGGCCCCATCAAGTTTATCCGCAAGCTTCACATATCGCGCCATCCGCTCAAAGGAGCGCGGCGGTGGAGAGTCGGGAATCGTACGCCGGGCCTGGCTGTCCTCCACCAATTCAATCAGGGCAAGCAATTGATCCGGTGCCAGAATGGATTTATAGCGGGCAAGAAAGGCATCAATGCCATATCGTTCCATCCGCTCGCGCACCATATCGAGAGAAATGGGCTCGTTGCGGGAAAGCCCGAGATCTTTGTCAATATCGTGCATAAAGGCAATCACAACGGCGGCGGCCAGTTGCCGGGCAAGCGTTATCTGATCCATATCTGCTGAAAGATCCATGATCCGCAACAGCAGGGCTCCGCGTGCCACTGAAAGCAGATGATCGAGTAGGGTGACGTTACGGGACCGGCGATATTTCTCCGCCAATTGCGGATCCGGATTCCATCCCCCTTTACCGCTGATGGTCATTAATCGAACCAGGCGATGGTCAACATGGGTTTGTTTGTGTTTGACCCTTTGGAGCCCCTTTTCGCTAAGCACACCAATATGATCGGCAAAAATATGCTTTTCCAAGACATCCTGCAGAAAAACGCGATAGACCTCCGACGCTATGTAAAAATGACTGTTCATCGTCCCACCCCTTTTTCCAACAAACCGATGCAACCAAAGCCGTTGCGGGTTTTCTCTCCCAGTCCAGTGTACCAGGCAAGGCGGAGATCATCGTCGCTTCCAACCAGGGTCAAGGGGGTGGACATACCAATGACAAAGCTTGTTTTCCCGTTGGCAAACCGTTTTAAATGGACAAGAACCGAGTGGCGCGGATTGGCCCGCAGATAGAGGCAATCAGGTATAACTTTCAGATTAACAGGGCGACCGGCCATCCGGCTGAGGCGACTGTTGATAGCCCCGGCCAGGGGAGCATCGTTCATGTCGGTGTACCAGCGCCTTTTACCGGTACGCCTCCTAATTGCCAGAGGAGAGAGCAAAAGCACCTCCAACCGGCCCTGGTTGCCGGCAACAGGATCAGGATCCACTTGAATGCTGGCTTGGGAAAAATTGACCTCTTCCCGGGTTTGGACACGGATTTTGTAAACATCTGCCGGGTTCATTGCGGCCAGGTAGCGGACTAAATCAGGGTGACCGGCCGAGACAACAAGGGTGTGAACACGATTGCCGGAATCATGATGATTTCCGAGGGAGGCGAAGTTCCAAGGCAGGGCTTGTACACCGATAATCATTTGCGGAGTTGCTCCTGCGGCTATCCAGGCGTTTACGAGGGCGTCATGGAGCAGATCAAGATTTTGATAGCCGCAGGACCTCCCCTGCGGAAGCTGCAATCGAATACGATACATAATAATTCCTCCTGTAATGTCCCTATAGTTGGCAAGAAAAGAGACATTTGTCAAGCTATCGAATGTCAAGTTTATTGACATATTACCTGAACCTATGGTAGTGAAATGTACCATAACTTTGAGAAGAACGAAGGACTGAATATGAAGATTGAAACCACGCGCCGCTTTTCCTTTATTGAAACCAGGCTCCTCTATGGCGGTGGCATAACCGCACGGGAATTAGGTGACATGTTTGGACTAAGCCGTCAGGCAGCTCAAGGCATAATCACACGCTACACTACGCTTCATCCCGACAACATAAAACGGCACCTGTCGAAACGCTGCCAGGTAGCCGGAGAAAATTTCAAATCGAAATATATTCGCAACAACGTACGATACTTCCTTGACCATCTTCGTGGTCAGACATTATCGGCATATTTTTTACAGGATGTGGAATGGAGCGAGGAAATCATTGTTGAAGAAGTCGCTACCGGTATCAAGCCAAAAATCAATATTGACGCTACGCATAAAATTCTTCTTGGCTTATTCAATAAACAACCGATTTATACGGAATACAGATCAAAGAAAAATTATAGCGCAAGAATACTCTCGCCTCATGTAATTATCTTTGCCCGCAACCGTTATCTTGTTCGCTGTTACTGCCACAGCAAAATGGCGTACCTTGATTTTAGCTTGTCCAGATTCAGATACACTAAGTTGCTGACAAAAGAGGAGTGGGTACCCGGCACGGAAGATAAAGAATGGCATGAATATATAGAATTACGTTATATGCCAAATCCAAAATTGCCACCGGAAATACAGAAGGTGATTCAAGAGGATTACATGCTCAACGACGATGAATCATTACTGATTCACTGTCGTAAGGCTATTGCTTATTACCTGAAAGAAGAAATAGAGAGCGAAACAATTATGTCTATAAATAAATGGGTTCGTGCGGAAGAATAGACCAGACTCGAAAACGGGGTCTAATGTAGGATAAAAATGGATATCCTGTTGAAATCAAACGAACGAAGATGCGTCATGAAAAATAAGAATAGCCGGTAACGTATCCCGTTTATTTGATGGCAGATTTTTCCCTCGTTCAGTGAGGAATAGTACGGGCGGCTTAAGCTTGTGCCTGTTTTCAGGGCGATAATTTTTACGGGGACAGGCGATGGCAACCCCGGCTTTCTCCAGCCAGGGTTTCATGGCACACAAAATTGCAACTATCTTAATGTCAGGGTACCCGGCCTGCCGGCTACCACTTCACCGATAATCCGGCACGGCAATGAATACCCGGCGTCCTTAAGTTCGGCGAGAAGAATAGCCGCATCTTCGAGCGGCATGGCATAGACAAGGCCGCCCGAAGTCTGGGGATCATAACAGATCATTTCCAACCCGTCCGCTTCCTCCCGTCCGCTATCCACCCATTGTTGATAAAAGGAACGGTTGACGTGCGCCCCTGCCGGAATAATACCCATGTCCGCATATTCAAGCGTATCATCCAGAACAGGAATATCATGACGACGAATCACGGCGGCAAGGCCGGAGGCCTCGGTCATCTCATGCAGATGGCCAAAGAGCCCGAAGCCGGTGATATCGGTGCAGGCATGGACGGTGAGCTTTTTTTCCCGAACCAGTTCGGCCGGCAGCCTGTTCAGGGTCGCCATCACCTCAACAATTGCAAATTCAAGCTCCTCTGCCGCCAGTCCTCCTTTCAAGGCCGTGGACAATATTCCCGTTCCCAAGGGTTTGGTTAAAATCAAAACATCTCCAACTTCCGCCCCTGAATTAAGTAAAACCCTGTCAGGATGGACGATGCCGGTCACCGACAGGCCATATTTCAACTCTTCATCTTCAATGGAATGGCCGCCGACCAGTAGAGCACCAGCCTCCTTGATTTTAGCAAGACCACCTTCAACGACCTGCCGAAAAACATGATCCTCCATGGTTTTCACCGGACAGGCGAGAATATTCATACACAATAGCGGTCGGCCGCCCATAGCGTAGACATCCGACAAGGCATTGGCAGCAGTGATCCTGCCGAAATCAAAGGGATCGTCAACAATGGGAGTAAAAAAATCAAGCGTCTGGATGAGCGCCGTCGTCTCATTAAGACGATATACCCCGGCATCATCACAGGTTTCCGATCCGACAATCAAATTGCTATCCGTAGGCAGCTGCAAGCCACATAATATCCGGCCCAGGTCCCCCGGGCCAAGTTTGGCAGCTCAGCCGGCCGCCTTGACCGTGGCCGTCAATTTATTTTTTTTCTCTTTCATAGACATTTCCTGCACTCGTCAAAATCCGTCAAGCTGTCCGCTACCCGTGCAGGGTTTTCCTGCCGACAACCGCTCTTGTGCATTATTGTTTTACCCACAAACGATTTTCTCTTCAATATTCCCTTTCTATCCGGCCTTTATATCAGATGTCTCTATATTTTGTTGAAAAAAAAGGAAGAATCTGGTTTGAAAGGATAAAACTATGCATATTTTTTGTGGAAGGCACAGGGATTTTTCTCTTTGTGCCTTCTCAATTTTCATCACAATGCGGACGGCAAGCCAGATGAATAAAACTATTGTTGACACCAGATTGTCGGATAAGCCAAAACATGAATGTGGAATCTGTGGAATATTCGGCCATGAAGATGCCGCAAAATTAACCTATTTCGGTCTGTATGCCTTACAGCACAGGGGGCAGGAAAGTGCCGGGATAGTTTCTTCAAACGGAGACAAGGTCTTTCTGCACAAGGATATGGGGCTTGTTTCCGAGGTTTTCAACGAGACCAACCTGCAATGTCTGGCCGGCCACTTGGCCGTCGGCCATGTCCGCTACTCAACAACCGGCGAATCCAATATCATCAATACCCAGCCATTTCTAGTCAACCACAAGGGAATGCCCCTGGCCGTCGCTCATAACGGTAACCTGGTCAACACCCTTGACCTGCGCAGACATCTGGAAGAAAAGGGATCAATCTTCCAGACCTCCATGGACAGTGAAATTGTGGTTCACCTCATGGCCAGGACCCTGGATATGGGGCTGGCCAAGGCGATTAAAGAATCCTTTGCCTGTATCAAGGGTGCCTATTCACTGCTGCTGATGACAAAAGATACGATGATTGCTGTTCGTGACCCCAACGGATTTCGCCCCCTCTGTCTGGGACGGTTGGAAAACGGCGCTTATGTCGTTGCTTCGGAAACATGCGCCCTTGATCTTATTGAAGCGGATTACCAACGGGATGTCGAACCCGGAGAAGTCCTGATCATTAATAAGGATGGTTTGGAATCCATTTTCCCCTGGGCTCCGCGCCAAAAGAGTTTCTGCATCTTTGAGCATGTCTACTTCGCCCGGCCCGACAGCGATGTCTTTGGCTTTAATGTCTATGAAGCCCGCAAGCGCATGGGTGCCATCCTGGCCCGTGAGGCAAAGATTGATGCCGACTTTGTCATGCCTTTTCCCGATTCAGGCAACTATGCGGCTCTCGGCTATTCGCAGGCATCGGGCATTCCTTTGGAAATGGGTATGATTCGCAATCATTATGTGGGTCGAACCTTTATCCAACCCAGCCAGTCAATGCGTGACTTTTCCGTCCGGGTAAAGCTCAACCCGGTCCGGTCACTGCTCAAAGGAAAGCGGGTTATTATTGTTGAAGATTCCATAATTCGCGGTACCACCGGTCGCAGCCGGGTTCAGTCCTTACGAAAGATGGGGGCGCGGGAAATCCACATG
>WGCP01000379.1 GCA_015493715.1 Desulfobulbaceae bacterium | reverse complement strand
GCATCAGGAGATTAATTTCAATCTCCAGTTCTTCGAACAGTCTGGTGCCACGAAGGTTAAACCACTTGTCAAGCCGGAGCAGCAGCCTGTTTTCACCGGGACGAACAGGATAATAGGTGATGGAAAGCGGCACGATATGAAGGGTGAGATCCTCATTGATCTTTTCCCTGTCTACAGCATGCCTGGAACAGAACCGCTGTATCTGCTCAGTATCATCGGTCTCCCTGACTTTTTTCCGCATGACCTCCGACTTGAGAGCAAGCATGGCGGCGCCGGTATGCACCGGCCCCTCACGCATCGCCGTATGAATGCAGAAAACACCGTTGTCAAAGGTGATGCGTTTGTTCTTGACCATGTGCCCTTCGGGATAGATAATCCAGTCGGCATAACCGGAGAGGAAATCATCAACGATGATGCAGTCTCTTGCCCTGTTCTTTGTGGATATGGAACCGACAAGATTGAGATACCCGCCCAGCCAGCCCACAAAAACGGTATCATCCGCCAGCGACCTGGCAATCCGATTATATTTGCTGAACAGAAGATAGGGGACGGCAAAGGTTTCAAAACGGGTGAAATGGTTGGCTAAGAAAAGTACCGGCGCTGCAGGAAGTTCTTCACCGCTGATGGTGACATTGGCGCCGCTGAGTTTTTTGACGATAAATATAAAAACGGAGGAAATCCAGAGCATTACTTTGAGCATCGAAAATACTCCTCATGGCTGAATGAATCGACCCCGATTATGCTGCGCTGCAGTTCTTCCGCCCTGGCTATCAAAATTCTCTCATTTTCATCAAGGGATTGCTCCCCGGAAGTTTTACGATGTGAGAAGGCCTCCTTTGCCTCCTGCATGGCCCGGGCACCCGCGATCAGTTCCCCTACCCTGCCGCCCCTATAAATATTGCCGCAAAGTCGGTCCCGAACCGATTCATCGAAGGTTAACAGGGCGGCGATCTTATGTACATCCTTATCCTGCATGACCGAACCAAAACGGTTAATACCAGCGTAAAAACCGATACTCTTAAACAACAGGCCGACAAGGCTCCGGCCCAGGTTTTGATAGATACCGGCAAAGGCATTGTCGATTTCGTTAAAGCCGTTGACCATGGCTACCTTGAGAAAGACTTCATCTTCTTTTCTTTCGCCCTCCTGCCGAAACCGCTTCAGGGCGGCGGTCAGCAGATACATCTGGTCAAGGACATCGGCAAACCGGCCGGAAAGCGACTCTTTCCTTTTTAACCCTGCTCCCATAATACCAAGGGCCACATCGCTTAAAAACGCAAACCGGGCCGATACCCAGGAGAGTTTTTGTTCATAGCGACGGCTGACGCCACCATGTTTCGGACGGTGCAGATGCCCTCTGGTAAGCCCCAGCAACACAGACCTGAAACCGTTGGCCAGAACGTGTTTGACATGGGAAAAGAACAGGGTGTCAAAGGTTGTGATATCACCTTTTTCAAGCGCCTCTATCTCGCCGTAGGCATATGGATGGCAGCGGATGACCCCCTGGCCGAACTGGATCAGGGTGCGCGTCATGATGTTTGCCCCTTCAACGGTTATGGCCACAGGAGCGCCGAAATAGGCATGGGCAAGAAGATTGTTCGGCCCCCTGCTGATTGCGGCCCCGCCCAGAATATCCATGCCGTCAAGAATCATCCTACGGAACTTTTCCGTACTCTGATACTTCATAATCGCATTGGCGACCGCCGGTTTTTCACCATTATCTATGGCGCCGATGGTAAAGGTCCTGGCGGCATCAAGCAGATAGGTATCCGCCCCCATCCGGCCAAGCACCTCGGCTATGCCTTCAAATTTACCGATGGCAATACCAAACTGCCGGCGAACCGAACTGTAGGCGGAGGCGGCAAAAAGCGCCAACTTACTGCCGCCGGTGGAAGTGGACGGCAGGGAAATCCCGCGTCCCACGGCCAGGGATTCCATCAGCATCGTCCAGCCGTTACCAAGGCCCTTTTCACCGCCGATGATATCATTAATATCAATCACCACGTCCCTGCCCACAAGCGGCGCATTGACAAAGGGAACATTAAGCGGATCATGACGCCTGCTTTGATCCACGCCCTCTTTTGCGGCATCAACCAGGGCGCAGGTGATGCCGAGATCCTCTCCTCTGCCCAGCAGATTTTCCGGATCCCGCAAGACAAAGGCCAGTCCTATGACGGTGGCGATTGCCCCGAGGGTGATATAGCGTTTTTCAAACTGCAGCCGTATTTTTAACGCATTGTCACCATCTCGAAAAACCGTGCCATGGGCCTGAATCGAAGTTGCATCACTGCCTGCCTGTGGTTCGGTAAGGGCGAAACAGGGAATGTCGCGACCATCGGCCAGACGCGGCAGGTAATGGTCTTTCTGACTCTCAAGACCGTAGTGGAGCAGCAGTTCGGCAGGTCCCAATGAATTGGGCACCATCACCGTGATGGCAAGCACCTGGGAGCGGGTAGCCAGTTTTTCGATTACACAACTATGCCCATAGGCGCTGAACCCCAGTCCACCATAATTTTTGGGGATTATCATCCCGAAAAACCGTTTCTCCTTGATGTATTCCCATGCCTGCTGCGGAAGATCTCTCTGTTGAAAAACCTCCCAGTCATCGGTCATGGCGCACAGTTCTTCAACTTCGTTGTCAAGGAAGCTCTGCTCTTCTTCACTGAGACGTGGATAAGGATTGGCCATGATCTTTTCAAAATCAGGGTGACCGCTGAAAAGATCCCCCTCCATCCAGACACCCCCGGCACGCAGGGCTGTTTTTTCCGTCGCTGAAATTGAGGGCAAAAGACCTTTTGATGTGAGCAGAGCAAACAACGGCTTTGTCAGCAGTTGCATCCGTATTTTTTTAACAATACTCATGAGCTCCCTCCGTAAAAGGTTTCATGGCCCCTGTCCATGGAAAGCAGAAGATCACAGGGAGCAAACCGACTGCCGTACGTGGTCTTCAGCAGACCAAGCCTGATGACAACGGCATCAATGCCCAGTTCATCGGCATACCGCATCAAACCACCCCGAAACGCCGGAAATCCGGTGCCCATCACCATTGCCATGTCAAGGTATCCGGCATTATCCACCACGCCCTCTTCCAGGCATCGCGCCGCCTCATTGATCATGGTCAGCAGCGCCCGATCGAGGATAGCCTGTTCATCAAGCTTCGCCTTTCCCTTTTGCAGCCCTGCAATACCCCTGTTAATTTCAGGATGCTTCTTCTTATGATTGTAAAAGCCGACACCGCTCTTCTTGCCCAGCCAGCCTTTTTCCACCATTCGCGCCATGATTTCACTGACCGGCATCCGTTCGCCATAGGCCCGGTGTAAAATTGCCGAAACTTTTTCACCGATATCCACCCCGACGGTATCAACCAGGGCAAAGGGTCCCATGGGCATGCCGAATGAGAGCAGAGCTGCGTCTATTTTTTGTATGTCCTCCCCTTCCTCAAACATGGTTACCGCCTCACTGAGATAGGGCATCAGGATACGGTTGACCAGGAATCCTTCTGATTCCTTGACCTTGATCGGTGTTTTGCCCATCCGCTTGGCCAGCTTAACAACCGTGGCAATAGTTTGTTCATCCGTCTTTTCGCCGGCAATGATCTCGACCAGGGGCATGCGATGAACAGGATTGAAAAAATGCATGCCGATGAACCGATGGGGATGGTCGAGTTTTTCCGCCAGATCGCTGATGGACAGAGACGAGGTGTTGGAAGCGATAATGGCCGCAGGTTGCAGAACGGCTTCAAACTCTTTATACACCTGTTGTTTCACATTGAGGTCTTCAACGACGGCCTCCAAAAGAAAATCCGTGTCACCGAAACCTTCGTACTCGGTGCTGAAGGTTATTTTATCCATCTTCAACGCTATTTCGCGCTCGTCCAGACGCCTGCGTTTCCTGATCCCCTCGTAAATTTTTCGAATATTGGCAATCGCCCGCCCAATACTGTCGTTATTGATATCCTTGAGGCGGACATCGATATCCTGATTATTGAGCGCCCAGGCGATACCACTGCCCATGGCCCCGGTTCCAACGATGGCGCTGTGTCGGATCTCCTCTGCCTGCGCCGTGCTGAATGTTTCTTTTTTCAGCTGCTCGGAAATGAGAAAAAGCTCAATCAGATTTTTTGAAATCGGGGTGAGAGCGAGCCCGGTGACGGCCTCCCGCTCAATGGCAAGTCCGTCTTTGAGCGGCTTGCCGAAACTCTCCTCCATTACCTTGATCACGGCCGGCGGGGCAGGATAATGACCATGTGTTTTTGCCCGTACTTTCTTTTCAGCCACCCTGCCGATAACTGTCCGCACCGGGGCAAGTTTCTCATACCAGGCAATGCCTTTCCTGGCGCAACAGAGCTTCTTCTCCAGGGTACCGGCAAGGATTTCTTCGATGAACTCTTCTTTCTTAAAGCCCAGATATCCACTCGGCACACAGGCGTCAACCACGCCGAGTTTGAGCGCTTTTTCCCCCTTGAGCCGTTTGGCGCCGATAATCAACTCCATGGCCTTGGCATAGCCGACCAGCGGCGTAAGCCGCTGCGTGCCGCCAAATCCCGGTAAGATGCCGAGATTCACCTCGGGCAGGCCGATACGGGTATGGGGATGACTGGTCGCCACCCGGAAGCTGCAGGCAAGACTCATCTCCAGGCCGCCGCCGAGACAGGCTCCGTCAATCATGGCTATGG
>WGCP01000378.1 GCA_015493715.1 Desulfobulbaceae bacterium | reverse complement strand
GCGGTTGTTTTCTCCGTGCCGCTTTTCTCGGGCGGGACGATTTTCAGCACCGGCAAGACACAGACCATGGCCGAGCATATCGCTGATGTCGGTCAATATGCCGACCTGCAGAAAACCATACATGCCATGGAAAATAATAAACGGTTGATCCATAGCCTTCATAACGTGCTTGAACGGCAGGAAATTCTTCTGCGGCAACAGGAAGAAATCGTTATTCTTTCCTTGAAATCCTATGCTATTAAACAGACTTCCATGCAGGACCTTCTCACGTCAAAAAACAGGCTGATTGATGCCAAAAACGCCCTTATGGAAACTATTAATACCTTGGGTACCCTGTACCGGCAATTCGCCTGGCAGTTGGGCGTTCCCTATCCCCTGCCGCCGATTCCAAAGGCACCCTCATAAAAGAAAGGTGGCCGAAAGACGAGCTTGTAGGTCAGAAAGTAAACTTCAGGCCGACATTGGCGGTAAAGCCGCTGACATCAACATTATCACGCAGGGCGGTGTCTATATCGCTGAAGCGATAGAGAGCTTCCCCGAAAAGTTTGAAAAAGGGGATACCGAGTTTGACATCAAGTCCTGCGCCGATATAAGCGCCAAAGGTTGAATCCACATCAATCTTGTCTGCGTCGGCATAGAGAAAGGAGATCCCGGCAAGGCCATAGGGATCAATATCGGCATCCGGAAAAAGATGCACCTGCAGACCGAGATCAACGGGAACAAGCGTCAGGCTGTCATCCGTGTCCAGATCACTGTTTTCAAAAAAATAGATTCGGCCATCCAGGCGTATAAAGTCAATGAGAAGGGGCAGGCTTGCGCCGAACCCGGCGCCCCATGAACCCTCTATATCATTTTTATCCCAGTAACTGCCGAATCCGTACAGATCAAGAGCTGCCGCCGGAGTGGCGCAGCTCAAGGATAGCAGTATAATCAGTATGTAGACATTTTGTGTCCAGTGTCTTTTCATCCGTTTCTCCTTTGTTCCGTTCAAAATTTTCGTTCCGTCGACAATCCAAGAGACGCCGTTACTTGATCTGCAAAGGCCGGCTTGCACATGTAAAAGAAAAAAAACAGACGCAATATCTCTTCGGAAAATCACCTGAAGTGGTGGTGGATGCCTTTACAGACAAGGGCAGGGTAATGCATCAAGGGAGGCAACGCAATGGATATCCGGCTTGATTTGTTGAAAAATTTCACGGTCGAATCAGCCGTACCAGCCCTTTCTTTTTGGGGATATATTGTCGTTCCGGATCACAATTATCGTCCAGCTCCCAGGCGCCGACCCGCCCGGCCATGTCCGGTTCGTTGGACCAGTAATTGCCCTCCATCTTCATCGTGCAGGTGCCATTTTTATGCAGATCAAAAATTATATATAAGTCATAAAGTTCGGCAACCGTAGGGAGTCGCCAGTCATCGTAACCCCCTTTTCAAAAGTATGGATGGCGGGGACAGCTGGGAACCGGTGACTGCGACTTTTGTGTTTTGAGCTTTAACGCACTCACCAATGATCCGGCATATCCATCTCGAATATATGCAGGTAGCGGTGGTAATGGTCAGTGCAAAGGGATTGGACCATCATTTTCGAACAAATAGATTCCATCTCTATTCGTACCGGCAGGGATGACCAGCTAAAGGCTACTTCCCCATCGAGACACCGACCCGCTGCACACTTTCGATCCACGGATGGTCCAGCGGCACTGTTTTACGTTTGCCGACCACATCTTCCAGGGGAACGAGTCGGCTTTCCCCGTTATGCAGGGCAACCATGACGCCGAACTGTTCCTCCCTGATGGCACAGGTGCAGGCGGAACCGAGCTGGGTGGCTAGGGCTCGGTCAAAGGCCGAGGGCGTACCGCCGCGTTGCAGATGCCCCAGAATGGTAAGTCTGGTTTCCAGGCCCGTGAGCTGCTCCAGCCGTCGTGACAACCGCAAGGTGTTCCCAGCCCGGTATTCGGAAAAATCGTCGAGGGCCTTGTCCAATTCGGCCAGTTTTTTTCGGTTGTTTTTCTTTTTGGCCTTACTGCGATGTTTTTTGATTTTACGGTACTGCCGGAGGTCTACGGATGACATGGCACCCTCGGCAACCACGACGATACTGAAATTTTTTCCCCGGTGGAGACGATGGCGGATGGCACCGGCAACCGAGTTGATATCGTAGGGGATTTCCGGAATAAGGATGACATCGGCGCCGCTGGCAATCCCCGCTCCCAGGGCAATCCAGCCGGTGTTGTGGCCCATGACCTCGACGACGATGATTCGGTGATGGCTGTGGGCGGTAGAGTGAAGGCGGTCAATGGCGGCCGTGGCGATCTCCATGGCCGTATTAAAGCCGAATGTGTAGTCGGTGCAGGCCACGTCGTTATCAATAGTCTTGGGCAGGGTAATGATATTGATGCCTTTCTGGGAAAGCCGGTAGGCATTTTTCTGGGTGCCGCCTCCGCCGATACAGACCAGGGCGTCAAGATGATGCCGGTTGTAGTTTTCCACCATGACATCGGTCATATCCATGCGCTGTCCGCCGATGGGCATCCGGTGGGGTTTATCCCGACTGGTGCCGAGGATCGTTCCGCCAAGGGTGAGCAGGTTGGAAAGGATTTCCCCCTCCAGACGAACGGTTCTGTTTTCCAATAAGCCGCGAAAACCGTCTTTAAAACCGATTACCCGGATGTTCTGCCGGTCATCCCTGGAAACAGCGCTTTTGCCGATAGCCCTGATGGCGGCATTCAAACCGGGGCTGTCCCCACCTGCCGTCAGTATTCCTATATGTCCGGCCATTGATTATTCTCCTCTTTGTCGGCACAATTGGTCATGTACGACAGGTGCAACTCCAGTCCTGGCGTATCGTATGGGAGTATTTTTCCGAATTTTTTAAAAGACAGGCTTTCCATACATGCTTTCCTGCGCCATTTTGGATATGTAGCATAGCGCCTGCATGTAGTATAGGCGTCCGCATAGTAAAATTCAAGGAATCGACATGAAAACTGCAGAAGAGATGATGCGTTTTTCCGTACGCCGTGGACTTTACGTTGTAGAGAGATTTTTCAGGGAGTAATCCCGGACGACCCACAATAAGGAGTTGGGGCTGTGATAGCCCCCCTCCTCATTGCGGGTTGTTATGGAACCGCAGGAGGTTGAAACACGACTTTCCGACCGGTTATGCCTTGCTGCGGGGCGGGTTGATTTTTTTGATATTGACGGGTATCGCTTGTCTGGCATTGGAACCGCAGACAAAGTCGGTGGTCAGGGCCAGTTCCCGGTCGGGATCCATCAGGCCGATCTTATTGTAGAAAACACCTGATTTCCGTGCCGGCAGACCAGGTTTGACCTTACCATTTATCTCCACGTCCACGGCTCCTTCACCCCGGCGGCCATCTCCCTGTTCCACCCCCACCGTATCTGGGTGGACGCCGTTTCTGAGGCGCAGGTAGCCCTCGGTGTGACCGTTGCCGCTAATCAATTGCACGTAATCGCCATGGCGCAGGCCAAATTGTTTGGCTGTTTCGGGATTAATGTCGATGTAGGTGGTATATTTGATTTCTTTCAGCAGCGAGGCCGCTGTATTGGGTGTACTCAATACGTTTGATTTAAAGGCAAAGGCGGTGAGTGGGAATTTTTCACGGGGAAAGAGCTTGCTAAAAGGTGTCCCTTTGACGGTTCGCTGGGGATAAAACCGCACCGTACCGCTGTGGCGCTCCCCAGTCAGAGAGTTTCTGGTCGTGCCGACTTTTTCATTATAGATCTGAATCGGTTTCTTGTACTTGCGGGAGAGGAATTCCCCCTGGTAGCTCTTTTCCACGTCCTGGTAGCGGCCGCCCCGGGCCATGACATAGGCGGTCTTGCGCCAGTTGGCGCCGCAGATTCGTTTCAGGGCGGGCACCCAGTTGTCGATACCGCTTAAGGCAATATCCTCGTCCGTGGCATCGGGCACCGGAGTACCGTCCAGGGCAATGTTTTCAAAGACCCGTAGGTAAATATCCTCGGCCTTGTCCATGGGATACCAGCTGCCGTCATTGCCCTTGATTGCCTTTTTGCCGAAACCCGGCAGGTTTAGTTTCTTGCCGAGCGCAATTATGAAGCTGAGCATTTCGATGGGCTCACCATTAGAAAAGGTGGCCTGCTGCGGTTTGATGACCGGAAAGCGGACCGTATTGAGCTTGGTCTGGTAGCCGGCCCAGGCATGGAGTACACCCCAGGTCTCGTAAAGCACGGAATCCGGGATAATATAATCGGCGTACTTAGAGGTCTCGTTGATAAAGGGATCAACGGCAATAAAGAGAGGCACCGCTTTCTTCGGATCCTTGATCAGGTCTTCGATATTGTTCTGACCGCCGCAGGTGCCGTACATGAAGTTGGAGTTAAACGAGAGCAGCACATCGAGCTTGTAGGGATATCCCTTGGCACTGTTGGTGATGACCTCGCTTTCCAGGGCGTTGGTAAAGGGATACCAAGTGTCGCGGGCCGGATAGGGGTTTTCACCGGCGGCCTTTTTCTTTTTGAACGCATTGGTCTTTTCATAGGCCATGCGGGTCTTATCGATCCGGGTCGCATGGATCTTTGATTTGCCCTTATAGCCAAAGAGATTGTAGCGCTTGCCGACAAAATCCTTGTAGGCACCGCCACCCGGACTCATGCCGCCCTTGTAGTTGAGGTTGCCGATCATGGCCCCGAGCATCATCACTGCATAGGCGGTGTAAAAGCCGGTGGTGTGCATGGTGCCGCCATGGCAGTCGATGCTTGCCTTTCTGCCGAACGAGGTGAATTTCCGGGCAACCTCG
>WGCP01000377.1 GCA_015493715.1 Desulfobulbaceae bacterium | reverse complement strand
CGGGCGACAAGGGTCAGGTAAAGACCGAGTTTGGGCATGGGCTGCAGGTTGTCTCCGGCATAACTCATGAAAAAGGAGAGCATCCTTGGGAGCACGATAAAAAAGGCAAAGAGTGCGCCTGATGCAAAGAGCAGCGTGGCCCAGAGAACGATGCGGCGGGCGATACGTTGTTCCTGCGGCAGAAGACCGGGGGCGATGAACATCCAGACCTGATAGAGAAGGACCGGAAAGCTGAGAATGATTCCGGCCAGCAGGGAGAGCTTAATATAGCTGACAAATGCCTCTGTCAGCTTGGTATACACCATGTGATCGAGTTTGGGGTAGGCCAGAAAAAGAGGCCGCATGCAGAAACCGGCCAGTTGGTCGATAAAAAGATAGCAGATAGTGGTAGTAACCGCAATGACGATAAAGCTGATGATCAGCCGTTTTCGGAGTTCCTGGTAATGGGGAGAAAAATGTTCGAGCGCTGCTCTCATGCGGGGGATACGGGTGGTTGTTCACCTGGATCCGGTGAGTCGTCGTTTGTATCCGCTGCCTCATCCGTGGCTGCATCCGGCTCTAACTTGCGATCTTTTTCCCAGGGTCGATCTTCAAGGGGCTGGACGTCGATAATGGTGTCATCCTCTTCCATAACCGAGTCGTTACCATCTTCCATGGACCCGCTTTCATCAGTAAGCAGGTGGTCCTGAAGGTCGTCGGCTGTTTTTTTCAGTTCATTGTGGACATCGCCGAGAACATTGCCTTCTTCATTGATGGTTTCTTTGACCTGGTCAATGGTTTTTTTTAGTTCCTGGACGCCTTTGGCCAGAGACCGAGCCAGTTCAGGAAGTTTATCCGGGCCGACAACAATCAGGGCAACCGCCAGGATGACGATCATTTCAGGAAGACCTATTCCAAACATATGCAGGTTCCGAAGGTTCGCGGTCTCCAAACGGAGTGTGCGATTGAAAGAAATGTGTTTACTTGGGCCGATACAGGCGGCTGTCACTCTACGGTATTCGACAAGGCCTGTCAAGCCCGTCTCGCGACGGGAAAAACCGTTTAGCGATGGAATTTTCTGCCGGAAGACCGGTTCTTTTTTAGAGGTTTTTTTCGCAGGCCATCGATGAGATGTCGGATTCCAAGCAGAGGGTTGGTCAGTAGCATCCGCGGCCCGATCCTGCGCATTATTCCACGAATTTTTTGGCGCATCTCAGGCTTGTAGCAGTGCACGGTACACTTGCCGCAGGTCGTCTTTCCTTCCTGGAACGGGCAGGCCTGCAGACGTCGGCGTGCATAGGCAAGCAACTCACTGCAATCCCGGCAGAGTTGTTCCCTGTCGTTGCCATCTTCAGGTTGGCGGTGATTTTCTCTACAATAGCGGCGGATCATGATCTCGATGGTTGCAAACTCACGCCGCATGCGTGGATGGGTGAACACCTTTTCTCTCCGGAATTGTCTTACATTATGGCTTCATGAAAATGATACGTCAGTGAATTCTACACCTATTGGTATGTCTTTCCTTGACCAAGGTCAAGATCCATTCTTGCGCCGGATGTTACCGATAGGTAGCAGGCAAAGGTAATGGTTCGTTACCAACAGGTAACAACACGTTTTTCATATATTGTATCTTGTTGATTTGTTGGTTTTTTATAATATGGAATATTATTTGCAATTTTCAAGAAACAATGAGGCAGGGTATTGCTGGAGAAAAAATGACCCTGAATGGAAGAATTCTTCATCGGTTTTTATGACAACGTAGGTTTATCATTGTTGTGGCTGCGGCCTGATGTACCTGGTCCGGCCATGCTGTTTTTAAGTTGCACAGGGGGATATGGTGCCGGAATACAAATCAAAGCCGTACACGCATATTGTCTGGATTGTTCTGGTTCTTGTCATCGTTATTGTTGCCGGAGTATACGTACGGGGCAGGGTGCTGCCCAAATCGTTCGGGGAATACGGTCATTATAGAGGAAATGCCATTTTTGACGAAATGAATCGTCCCATTCGCAATGGAACCAATGCCTCCTGTCTGGTCTGCCATCCCTATATCAGGGAAATGCATCTCAACGGTGTCCATCATACCGTCTCCTGTGAGTTCTGCCACGGTCCGGTCGCCGATCATGTTAAGGACGGTAAGGTCATCGCCAAACTGCCTAAAAAGCAGGGAAAAGAGATTAAGCGTCTCTGTCTGCGCTGCCACAATCAGATTATTCGTGCACGACCCAAGGAATCCATCAAGATGATCTCCATGCCCCAGCACCTCGAAGAAAAGCATGTACGAACAGATCATATCTGTAATCAGTGCCATAATGTTCACGCGCCGCTCATGTGGATAAAAGAGGCCAGAGCCATGGTCGGCGTGGAGGAGGACTCCAAATGATGAAAGGTATTGAACAGGAAATTTCCCAGGGCCGCCGGGCATTTATCAAAAAGGTTCTCGGCGGCACCATCGCCGGTTCATTGTTACTGGTGATTCCCGCCGGAGCCATGGACCTGGATAAGATTCCCGAGCAGATTCCAGGTATGCGCAAAGAGAAAGGGCCGTTTATAAAAGGGAAAAAATTCGCCTTTATCGTTGATATTACCCGTTG
>WGCP01000376.1 GCA_015493715.1 Desulfobulbaceae bacterium | reverse complement strand
ACATTTTTAGCAAGCAGGTGAAAATTCCAGTGGCCGAAGAAATTGCCGTAACCATGATGCACAAATGCCTCGGTGGAGGGAATATGCATACCGCCGGAGATCAACCAGAAAACCAAAATTATTACTGCTGGGATACCGATCAACATCGGCATATTTTTCCCTGAGCTTGCAAGTTTGGCTAAACCTTTGGGCCAGCCGTAAAATTTATACGCTGAAGCGCGAATTGCACCAAGAACATCACCAGGTTTGGCTCCACGGGGACAGTATGCTGTACAATCACCACACTGATGGCAAAGCAAAACATTAGCATCACCCATGAGCTTATCTTTAAGCCCCCACTGGGCAAAAATCATTTCCCGCCTGGGAAAAGGATTGTCATCGGAAGATAGGGGACAGACAACTGAACAGGTAGCACACTGAAAACATTTTTTCAGGGTATCGCCGCCTGCCGCCTTCATGTCCTTGATAAAATCAAGATCGGGTTGCACGTTCATAGACATTTATTCCTCCTGTCCTGAGAGTAATTCAATATGTCGAAATTGTTTTATAATTCTATTGGCTAAATATTGCCATCCGGAACGATCCGGATGGCAACAGTATCGACAAAACAGAGAGGCTAGAAGCCCTTGAACGGGTTCGGACCCAACTCAATAATTTCCTCAACAAATTCCTCGATGATAGCAGGAATTTTATCGTAATCGGAAATTGCTATCTGCCGGACGGAACAACGTTCAGGTTCCAGACCAAGCGTTCCAAGAGTCTCACCAATATTTTCCATCCGCTTATTGGCGATTTCAGAGCCTTTAACAAAGTGACACTGATAATCATCACCGTATTTGCAGCCCATAAGAAGAGCCCCGTCCATTCCCGAGGACATGGCATCCTTAATCCAGACCATATTCACCGAACCAAGGCAACGAACCGGTATAAATCGAACCAGCTTGTTGAGCTTATTACGGTGCATACCCGACATATCAATAGCGGGATAAGCGTCGTTTTCACAGGCAAAGACAATAATACGAAGTTTGTCTTCATCATCATCGGGCACCTCAACCGCCTTAACCATGGATCCAATCATATCAACATTATAATCGGAGAAGCCGATGATTCTTTCCGGACAAGCGCCCATGCAGGTACCGCACCGACGACAACGGGTGGGATTAGGCAATGGTGTACCTTTTTCATCATCATCCAAAGCGCCGAACGGACATTCTTCAGTACAGCGTTTGCACTGCGTACAACGCTGGAAAAAGAAATCCGGATAGGTTTTATCACCGGATCGGGGATGAACGGCAACACCGCGGTCAGCGGATTCAATACACTGAATTGCCTTTAAAGCGGCGCCGGTGGCATCGTCAATGGTTTCTTCCATCGTTTCAGCCTTACGCACACCACCGCAGGTATAAACACCTGTTCTCCTGGTTTCATAAGGAAAGCAGATGAAATGAGAATCGGCATAGCCGTCAAAAAGATCAAGATCGAGAAAAGCAGGGCCCTGGCGATAGGCGAGATTGATGGTTGGCTCATCGACCGTGGTCGGTATCATACCGGCGGCCAGAACAACCATATCAACATTCAAATCAAGATCATCACCAAGCAGGGTATCAGCGGCATGAACAACAAGAGCATCACCACTCTCTTCTACGCCTGTAACCGCTGCCTTGGTCAGGAACACTCCATCTTCCTGCTGCATGGCCTTGTAAAACAACTCCGTATTCCCAGGCGTGCGCATATGCTGGTAAAGGATATACGCCTGTCCTTCAGGATTGTCCTCACGCACATAGCGAGCCTGCTTCAAGGCAACCATGGAGGTAACCGAGTTGCAGTAGGGAAAATCCTTGTCATCATCTTTGGCGCCCGGGCTTTGCACAAAGGCAACCTTTGCCGGGACCTTACCTTCCTTGGCAAGTTTTTCAAACTCGACATTGGTGACAACATTTTTCAATTTGCCGTAACCAAGATGCTCAAATTCCGAAACATCGGCCGGACGCCAGCCGGTTGCAAGAACAACCGCGCCAAACATCTCTCCATCAGGATTGAGCTCGGTGTACGGTTTCAAACCGGCATTGGGATCTTCCATCTCGCCCTTGTCAATAAGATCCTGCTCATCAACAGCAACCTTGGCCGGGGCGTCCCATTCTGATTTCGTTCCCGCTGTTTTAACAGTCACATTAAACTCACCGGGAGCTCCACCAATTCGCGCAACTTCACTGCCTGTTTTAACAGTGATATTTGAATCCGCCTCAACATCGGCAATCATCTGAGCAATATTGGGTTCTTCCAATTCTGCATAAGGGTACTTAGTCGGAAACATTTTCCGCCAGCCTAAAGCCTTACCGCCAAGGACACCGTCTTTTTCAACAATAGTTGCCTTGTATCCTGCGTTACTGGCCTCAAGGGCTGCGGTAAGTCCTGCTATACCACCACCCATTATAAGAATATTTTTATTGATGGTTTCCAGTTTGTAGGGTTCAGGCAGTTCACTTTTCTGCGCCCGGGTAACGGCCATACGAACATAATCTTCACCCAACTCCTGCAGAAAGTCATCAACACCTTCTTCTTCACGCTCGGTATCGGCCGTCCATGCAACCTGTTCGCGCAGATTGCCACGGATTGTCATTATACCTTCACCAAAGGTGAATTCTTCCTGCATGACCCGTGGGGAACACGCGCAGACAATGACTGAATTAACGCCGTTATCAGCTATATCCTTTTTTATCAGGGCACGCCCTTCAGCGCCGCAAAGACAGGAATGATCCTGCATTTCAGCACCGGCTTCAGAGGCTGCTGATTTTAATCCATCAACATCCAGGACGTCGCCAATGCCACAACCAGTACAGAGATATGCACCATATACTTTATCCATTGACTCTCCTCCTACCGTCCGATCTGAATTGCTTTAAGGGCAGCAGCTGTAGATGATTGGCCACTGGTATACACATCGACGGCTGATTTAGCGCAACCGGCGGCAATCATGCCGTTTTCAGGTTCTGAAACAACAAAACCGTTTCCGTCCATATTTACACCCAGGGCCTTACCGGCTTCACCAAGGGCCGGTTGCATACCGGTAGCCAGTATGCACATGTCAGCTTTTTGCCTAATCTTACTCCCGGTCACGGCATTTTCAGCCACAAGAGTCACGCCGCCGTCTTCCTCAGCTATAATATCAGCAACCTTACCCTTGATAAATTCGGTGTTCTCATCATTCATCAATTTTTCGCGGAAATGCTCATACTTACCTGGTGTTCTCAAATCAATGTAGAAGACATAAATCTTGGCTTCCGGATAGCGCTCACGAATGTAGGTGATATGTTTGAAAGTTGCCATGCAGCAAATATAGGAGCAATGCTCAAGATGGTTTTCATCACGAGATCCCGCACACTGAACAAAGGCAAATGATTCCGGTTGCTTGTCATCACCGGGACGAAGAATCTTCCCACCTGTCGGACCATTGTCCGCAGCCATGCGCTCCATCATCATATTAGTGATGATGGCCGATGACGACTCAGGTTTAAGATTATCCAATTTTTTATAATCATAAGGATTCCAACCTGTTGACCAAATAATTGAAGCAACATTAATCGTAAAGGTCTTAGCCTGCATTTCCGTCTCTATGGCATCATACTTACAGGCGCTTTTAATGGCGGAAAGGCACTCATCGGAACAGGCTTCCTTGTCGAGAACGAAACGACGAGGAAAGGCCATCTCGTGCGGCAATCGAATAGCCTTACACTTATCCATATCAAAATTGAATGGATTATCGATTTCATCGGTACAGACGGCCTCACAGTCTCCGCATGCCGTACAATTGGAATTGACGTAGCGGGGAGCCGTTTCAAGGGTAACCTCAAAATTGCCTGGACCGCCTGAAACCGACGTAACGGTCGTCATGGTATAGGGCCGGATTTTGCGATTGTCTTTAATCCTCTTGAAGTTAATTTCCAAGCCACATGTTGGGGGACAAAGTTTTGGGAAATACTGATTGAGCTGGGCAACGCGGCCTCCGAAGTACGGATTTTTGTCGATCAAAAAAACATCATTGCCGACTTCCGCTGCTTCCAAAGCAGCGGTTAGACCACTGATACCACCACCCACAACCAGTACCGCACCATTTCCTGCAGTGTCACTCATGCCTAACCTCCATTACTGCTGGTATTGATGAAAAGGTTGATTTCTGGTT
>WGCP01000375.1 GCA_015493715.1 Desulfobulbaceae bacterium | reverse complement strand
TGCCTTGTGGTGTACTGATAAAATTCGCCCATATCGTGTAACCGGGCATCGCCGTTCAAGCCCTGCTTTAAGCCCAAAAACATGGCCCCCTTATATTCGTTTGTTTCAAAAATGCTGTTTGGCTTGATATAATGGCCATCTACATTGGTTTTGGCATGGGCCGTGGCCGGGCCGTGCAGTACCAGCACCGTGATGGAGGGAAATTCAACTTCCATTGCCTCCATTATTTCTTTAAAGCGCGATGCGACCTTGTCCATATGTTCCTTGAACGAATGGACGGGATTACGATAGGAGCATTCCTCTGAATCCGTCAATACCTCTCCTTCAATAGTACACTTGTAATCAACCCAGTCTCCCCTGTTTTCCCGGCTTTCCTTCCGCTCCCAGAGGGCATAAGCATTGCAAGGAACATCCAGATTCGCATCACATTGACTCTGGACAGCATCTCTTTTGGGAAATTTAAAGTTCGACATATATAAACTATGGCGATGCTGATCAGATGTGTACGGTTCGTCATCAAATAAAATTCCCTTAAACCCGAGATTCTTTGCCGCTTTGGCAACTGCGGCAAAGTTATTTGTGGTTTTCTGCCAGATCGCGTCATCCCAGAAATCACCGGGGAAATCAATGTTTATACGAAGAAAATTTTCAGTTTTCTTTGTAAACAGATTTTGCAGGGATTTCACTTCCTCCCATACCCGTTGGTAGGTAACATTATTACTGTTTGGGTCAGCGCTCATCACGTAGCTGGTATAGACATTACCGACAACCACAAATCCTGAAAAGGGCAGTTGTTCAACCTCTGCATGATGGGCCGCCAGATAAGGCGGCATCGAATAATACCAGCCTAATTCACCATCCAGGAAGATGAGGTGTTTCTGGGCAAGGGCAATGGATGGCAGGAGAGTGATCAATACGATCAAGCAAATTTTTTTCATTTTGGTTACCGAAAAATGTTCAGCCATTATCATGGCGACAAAACAGGACATTTTGTCCCGTTGGCCTAAAAATACTGTTAAAAACTACAAGGTGGCCTACAGATGAATCATCAGCACTGTGCCGTCATTGGTCCGGAGCGGAAAAAACAGGCCATGTTTCGGGGCATCAGCTTTCTGCGGGTCGGTGCCGTTCTGGTATTCCTGGATGTTGCTCATGCCGTCTTTATCGGGGTCCAGGTCCCTGTCCGAGGCATCGTTCGGGTCCAGACCGTGGCTGATTTCCCATTCATCGGGCATGCCGTCACCATCTTTGTCGGTATCTGCTTCTGGATCGTTTACGTCAAAATGGGCGGTCACCGTGACCCCGTTGGCGGGCATGGTGAAAAGCGTGTCCGACGTATTGGCATTGCTGAAGGCGCCGCCGTGCGACGAGCTCCAGTGTGAAAAATGGTAGCCCGGCTGTGGAGAATCGGCAGAGAGGTGGATGATCTCACCGGCCTCGTACACACCGCTACCGTTGCCGCCCGCAACCCTCAGTGAATAGATGAGCGTGCCCGTGGGATGAATGGCGCCCAGCACCCAGTCTTCCGGGTCCATGTTCATCAGGGTGCCGTTGCTGGTTCCTGCCCTGTCTGCGAGTTTGTTGCCGCTGCCCTCATTGAAATCCCAGTAGCCGACCAAGTGTTCTTCCTGGGCCGGATCAAGCTCCTGCTGGTAATTGGCGCTGATCTCAGCCCCGGTGCGGGCCACGTCCCACAGGCGGAGTTCGTCGATGCTGCCCTTGAAATTATGAGCATCTGCGCCGCTATCATAATAGGAGGCGATGGAAAAGTGTGCCATGGGCGGGACGATTGCCCCGGCATTGACCAGGGTTTGGGCCGTGCCGTCAAGATAAATACCGGTCAGATTGTTGTTCTGCACGACAAAGGCCAGGTGATGCCACTGGTGCATGGGAAAACCGGTGTCGGCATGATTTCCTGCCCCTTCACCCCATGAGGGCAGCCGATCCTGGCTTTTTAGAACAAGACGCTGGCCATCTTCGCCGAAATTCAGCAGGGCGTCCACATCATTGCTGGTTTCGTCCTGCCGCACCCACATCTCAATGGTCAGGTCTTCTCCAGGGGTGGGAATACTTTCGATTGCCACCAGCTCATCAAGGGAATCAGCATTAAAACGAAGGGCGTAATCGTTTTTCGGCCGTACCTCAACCTGGATGGTATCGCTGCCCGAGCCGTTTTCCGTATCAGTCACCGTCAGGGTAAGGATATGGATTCCCACGGGAAATTCAAGGCTTGGCCGGGCCTGGGTTGCCAGGATGTTTCCCTGATCGTCACGCCAGGTATAGCTGGTGATCAGGCCGTCGGGGTCAGAAGAATTGCTGCCGTCAAGAAGCACAGGTTCATGGCCGTTGGTATCGCTATCAGTAACGGTCTGGTCATGGCCCGCCCTGGCAATGGGCTGAATATTCGGCCCGTGCCTGTTTACCCGGATGACCACCTGGTCTGTTGTTGCCATCTGGTCATCATCGGTCACGGTCAGGGTAATGGTATGAATACCGATCATCATGGGCACATCAGAGGGGTTTTCTCCTTCAGCCAGGACAATACCGTCTATTCTCCACACATAACCTGTAATGGTGCCGTTGTCCGAGGAGTCGCTGCCGTCAAGGTCAACATAGACAATGCCGCTGCCGTCCTCCCGATACACCTGGTCCGGCCCGGCGTCGGCCACGGGCGGCGCCTTGGTTCCCCTGGAGGCCTGTGGCGTGTTGCCGTACATCCCCATGTTCACCCGGCCACCGTTTGGCTCCGGTTCACTGGCATAGTCGGTGGTCGGGGAGCCGGCATTGACACCAATACTGGTTGCCTGATCGGTCTCCCAGCCAGAGACGGCATCGTTCCACCGGCCGGTTTCACTCTGCAGGTGAAAATCAGCCGTGCCGTTGGTATTGTTGAAATTTGTCCCCAGCTCAACGTGGTGAAAGCCGGGATCAGCGGACAGGCTGCCAACGCCGGGGCTTGTACCGTGATAATTGCCGGAATGGTTGCGCCAGAGATTGTTGTAGGTGCACAGGGCCGTATCGCCGTCAGCAATATCGATCCCATAGGCAGGCACCTCTTCAATCACGGTGTCATCGTGAATCATGTTGGTGATGATGTTGTTTCTGATCACGGCAGTCAGCTCCTTGACCTCGTCCCAGTCAGGATTGAACCCCACATTCCCGCCCAACCGAATGCCGCTGCCGATGCAGTTGACAATGGTGTTGTTCTCGATGAGGGTATCGGTGAAGTTTTTTATGTTGATGCCGCCGGTTTCCCGCTGGTTGACCCAGGTGCCCATGTTGCCGCACTGGTAGATGGAGTTGTTGCGGATAATGACTCCCCTTGCCTGGGCCGGTGTCTTTGCATCCAGGGCAATAGCCGCCCCTGCCGTGTAGCGCATTGTATTGTTTTCTATCACCACATCATCCAGGACCCGGCTGGTCTGGCCGCTGGTCACCTCGATACAGAAATTTGAACTGCCGTCCTTGCCGGGATCACCCTCGAGAATGTTATTACGGATAATGATGTGGTTGCCGTCATACCATCGTACGCCAGAATTGGCGGCAATGGTGAAATGGTTATGCTCGGCCAGCATGTTGACAGGGTCAAGAAAGTAGAGCGCCGAATGGCCGATCCTCAGGGTGTTGCAGTATTCAACCGTTACCCCGTTACAGTTAAACACGATAAAGGCATCGCTGTTGTTCTCATACACGGCAACATGGGAGATAAGGACATTGCTCAGGCGTTCGCTTGTGTTCCTTGGCGCCAGATCAACCGCAGCGTAATTGCCCTGTCCGTCGGGCACAAGGATTTCTCCCCTGGTCGGATGGGTATAGTGCTGATAGTACTTGTTGCCGTCTATCTTGAAATTGCGAAGCGTCAGGTTATGCAGAGCGCCTTCTCTATTCCTGATCAAAGGGTCTGCCTTCAGATACATTGCCGTCTCACCCTCGCCGACAACTTCGCCCCAATCCGCTTCATCAACCAGTTTAATGGTCGTCTGGTCGATACCTTCCCCTTCCAGGATCGTGTTGTCGTCTGCCAACTCTATGGGCGCGCTGATGATATAGGTGCCGGGCTTGAGATGCACGGTGCCGCCACCCGCGGCGGCAATCTCTGCCAGGGCCTGGTTGATTTCAATATTATCATCAGTTCCATCACAGTTGTAGTCACCACTGCCGTCGGTGGCCACGGTTTTGGTTACTGCCAGGGCATTTGCTTGCAAGAGACAGAGCAAAGCCAGTGACAACAGACCGGTAATTGAGAGGATATATTTTGAGTTACGCATAAATTTTCCTGATGGCTGTAACTATTGTCCGAAGAAGAAATGTGCCATCCCGGCAGGTTGTTTCTGTTTTGCCCCAATGACAAAAGTCTCATGGGTAAAGTCCTGCCGAAAGTTTACTGCCGTCGCTGTTTAGCGACAATATCCTTAGCCAGGGAGTTGGAAATGTCCTCTGGAATTCCCTTATTAAGCGTTTTGTCGGACGGCTTTATACCCTTTTATAAATGGTTTTATGGCGGATGACTACGGCAGAATTTCATGCAAATTGCGGACCGGACCGCAGGGATTGTCACGCCATGCCTTGGCAGGATGTGGGGCAGGGCCAGATTGACGAGATTAGAGTCCGGGTTTGGAAGGGATCGACTATTTCATCAGGTTGTTATGATCTCAGGTCGGCAGCAGGGAAAGTATTTGCTTGATCACGGAGCGGACGCTTCTTTCATCCGGATTTGTTTTTGCCAATACCTGCAGGCCCCATATACTGACCATCAGGTATTTAGCCAATGCTTCCGGGTCTCTGTCCGGCGGAAGTTCCCCGCTTTCGTGTGCTGAGATAAGGGCGGTGCGGATAATGGACTCAATAGCCTGGAAATATTTGTTGACCTCTTGTTTGATTACTTCTTTTTCCGGTGATAATTCCAGCATGGTATTGACCAGGAAACAACCGCACTGTTTTTTGCCGCTGACAATGGTCTCCCCGATTCGTTCAATAAAGTTTCTTATGCCCTGCAGGGGAGTTGCAGCCGATTCAAGGCAAAGACGAAGGTTGGTAATGGACTGTTGACCGTAATAATTAAGAGCCGCCAGAAACAATCCTTCTTTTGATTTGAATGCCCCATACAGGCTTCCCGGTTGCAGCTGGGTGGCTTTCACCAGTCGGGATACGCTGCAGTTGCAGTATCCCTCCTGCCAGAAGATTTCCAGCGCTTTTTGTACAACCTCTTCCCGGTCAAATTCTATGGATCTTGCCATGGTTTTTTTGTGTCTCATGCAGGGAATGATTAATTTTTGAGTAATCGTTCAAAAAAATTCTTGAACAAATACTCAACAATGCTATAGTTGAACAAACATTCAACTATAGGGGGAGTGTAGCATGAAAAGCCTGAAAGAACAAATAGCGGAATTAAACGAAGAGAAAGTCGGCCAAATACCCAAAGATATTTTGGATACAATGCAAACCGTGACCGCCGGTCTCAAGGCAATTAATCTGGAGGAGAACAGTGTGAAAACCGGTGATCGGGCGCCGGAATTCACCTTGCCGGACCACACCGGAGTTCCTCGGTCTCTTGCGGATTATCTGCATGATAAGCCGGTTGTTGTCAGCTTTTATCGGGGCGGTTGGTGACCCTATTGCAATCTGGAGCTGTATGCTCTGCAAAAGAAGTTACCGGAAATTGAACAGGCGGGAGCGCGACTGATTGCCATATCGCCGGAAATGCCGGATCATTCGCTTTCGACAAGAGAGAAAAATGAACTGGCCTTTGATGTTCTCTACGACCAGGGGAACAAGGTGGCGGAATCTTTCGGCCTGGT
>WGCP01000374.1 GCA_015493715.1 Desulfobulbaceae bacterium | reverse complement strand
TCCATCTTGCCGAACTGCTGCAGGAGGCCTCGGCAGACATAACCGGTATCGAAGGACTGCGACGCCGTCTGACCGACTGGATCCGGAGGCCGGACGAGCAGCAGGAGGACAGCAGCCAGCTCCGGCTTGAAAGTGATGAAAACCTGGTCAAGATCGTCACCATCCATAAATCCAAAGGCCTTGAATATCCTGTGGTTTTCCTGCCGTTTCTCTGGTCAACCAGGACCTGCTCCCCCAAAGAACCCTTTTCTTTCCATCATCCCGACCGGCCGGAGCAGCTCTGCGTTGACCTTGGGTCCGGCAATGAGGAACATTTCAGGCTCGCTGAACGGGAACGACTGGCCGCCGATCTTCGCCTGTTATATGTTGCCCTGACCAGGGCCCGTCATAGTTGCTTTTTCTGCTGGGGTGTCATCAACAAAATGGAGCAAACCGCCCTCTGCCGCCTGCTGCATGGAGGAAAGCTTCCTGACCGGGCTGGGATGACGGCCGACCTTGACCAACTGCGTGACCATCAGGCCGGGCTTGTCGTCAAACAGCCAACTGAAAATCCGGCTCCAGTTCTGAAAAGCAACCGATTACCTGAAACACCCCTTGCCGCTGCCCATTTCACCGGCTCCATTGATACCAGCCGGCGGATTACCAGTTACTCGGGTCTGACGGCGGGCCACGACACCGGCCCGGAACGACCGGATTACGATGGTCGGGGCGGACCGGTGCCCCGGCCTGCCGGTTTTACCGCCTTTGGATTTCCCAAGGGTCCGGCCGCCGGTACCTGCCTGCATGCAATTTTCGAACGGATCAGCTTCACCGATCCTGCCGATCATCAAGCCATTGCCGGCGAACAGCTGGCCAGGGCCGGATTTGAACAACAGTGGCGGGATGTGGTCGCCGAATGGATAGGAGACGTGCTTGCCGCCGAACTTAAAAACGGATTTTCCCTGAACCTGCTTGAAGACAAACAGCGGATAAATGAAATGGCCTTCACCTTCCCCCTGGAGAAGATGCGGCTCGCCCGCTTCAACCGGGTGCTTGCCGCCTTTAACATCGCTCCCCTGCCTGAACAACACAGTGAGCTACAGGGGTTGATGATCGGTTTTATCGACCTGATATTCAGGTGGAATCATCGCTATTACATTGCCGATTACAAATCCAATTATCTTGGCGGTTCTCCGGAACAGTATGAAGCAAAACAGCTGGAAGCAGCCATGCTGGAACATCGCTACGACCTGCAGTACCTGATCTATACCCTTGCCCTGCACAGGTTTCTCGGCTCCCGCATCGCAGACTATGACTATGAGCGCCACTTCGGCGGAACGTATTATCTCTTTTTACGCGGTATGAACCCGCATTATCCTGCGGCCACCGGTGTTTTTACCGCCAAACCGCCGCTGGAGCTGATCAGGCGGCTTGATGCCTGCTGCAGGGGCGAGGAGGGCAGCAATGCGTAGTCTGGTACAGCAGGCCTGCAGGCAGGGCGATATCCGGCAGCTTGATCTTGAGATCGGCCTATTTCTGGAGAGGCAAAACGGTCGCCGATCACCGGAGCTGCTACTTGCCGCAAGCCTGGCCTCGGCAGCCGTGGGCAGGGGCCATATCTGTCTGCCTCTGGACCAGGCTCCCGGTCTGCTCTCGCAGAAAAATCCGGAAATTATCCCGGACCCGGACGCCTGGCGCGACAGACTGCTTGCCTCCAGGGTGGTCGGCCGGGAGGACACAACAGCCCCGCTCATCCTTGACAGCAAAAACCGGCTCTACCTGTACCGCTTTTACCACTGTGAAAAACGGGTTGCCGACAGTCTCAAAGCACGGGCCACGGCTCTTTCCGAGGTCGACACCGAAGCGGCCGCTCAACTCCTTGGTCGTCTATTCCCGGAGCGAAAAGACGTGGACAATCAGCTCACCGCCGCCGCCCTTGCCCTGCTCAAACCCCTGCTTATCATCAGTGGCGGCCCCGGAACCGGCAAGACCTGGGTCGTTGCCCGCATCCTGTGGTTGTTGCAGACCCTGAGCCAAAAACCGTTGCGCATCGGGCTGGCAGCCCCCACAGGCAAGGCGGCTGCCCGTCTGCAGCAATCCCTGCAGCAGGCCGGCGACACGATCGGCACGGATGGGATACGGCTCTCCACCTTGACCACCCGGACCCTGCATCGGTTGCTCGGTTTTCGACCTAATGCC
This sequence comes from Desulfobulbaceae bacterium, assembly GCA_015493715.1. Taxonomy (GTDB): domain Bacteria; phylum Desulfobacterota; class Desulfobulbia; order Desulfobulbales; family Desulfobulbaceae; genus DRLX01. The sequence goes on along the minus strand of WGCP01000374.1, from coordinate 3,542 downwards.
GATGAATTCCATTATAACGAATATATGCCCCTGCCCATGGACCTGCTGGTGGTCGACGAGGCCTCAATGATCGACCTTGCCCTGATGGATGCGCTGCTCAAGGCCCTACCGCCCACTTGTCGCCTACTTTTGCTGGGCGACCGCTACCAGCTGGCCTCCGTTGAAGCGGGCTGTCTCTTTGCCGATCTCTGTGCCGGTGCCGATAACCGATGGCCACCCGAAATTTGTGAGCGGCTCACCAGGATGACCGGCCGACCGACAACGTCTCGTGTCACCTCCGGCCCTGCCATACATGAAGCAGTGGTAACCCTGCGGACCGGGTTCCGGTTCCATGATAAAAGCGGCATCGGCATGCTGGCAACGGCAGTCAACAGCGGCAAAACGGCAAAGGTTGAAGGATGTCTACAGATGAACTTTACTGATCTGCAGGTTGCATTCCCTGCACCCGGTAACCGGGAACAATGGCTGCGGGAACGGATCCTGGACGGATACCGGGCCATGCTCCGGGCACGCACCGTGAAAGAGGCATTTACGGCCATGGAAAAATTTCGTATTCTCTGCGCCGTACGCAGGGGCCCTGCCGGGGTCGAGGGAATAAATCTCCTTGCCGAACGGGCGCTCACCAGCGCCGGACTGATCTCCGGGGAAACGGATCGGTACCCCGGAAAACCGATTATTATCCGTCGCAACCACTATCAAATGCAGCTGTATAATGGTGATACCGGCATTCTCAGGTATGATGAAAAAGGCCGTCTCAAGGCCTGGTTCATGCAGTCGGACAATACACTGCATGCCATCACTCCTACCCGGCTGCCCGAGCATGAGGCCGCCTGGGCCATCACCATTCACAAGGCCCAGGGATCGGAATTTGACCGGGTACTCCTTGTGCTGCCCGAAGAGGACAGCCGGGTTCTCAGCCGTGAGTTGCTGTACACCGGGATTACCCGGGCCAAAAAACGACTTGTTCTCTGTGCTGATCCGAAAATACTGGCAACAGCCGTCGGCAGAAAGACACAACGGTTCTCCGGGCTGACGGATCGACTGCAGAAGAGTGAATAAACCCGGAAAACCACAAAAAATGTTTTCAAAAACCTGTTTTTTGCGTTACTCATTCAGCAACAGATCAGAATGATATTTGTCATTCCTTTTCATTTATCCGGAGAATTATCATGAACTACTCCTCAGAAGTGGAGAATATGCATTGCATTGCCCAGGGTCCCAACCACGGCCCGGCCCCCATTCCCCAGGAAGGTCAATGGAACCAGGTCCGGCAGGTCACCGATATCAACGGTCTGACCCATGGGGTCGGCTGGTGTGCCCCTCAACAGGGCGCCTGTAAACTGACGCTCAATATCAAAAAAGGTATTATCGAAGAGGCCCTTGTCGAAACCGTGGGCTGTACCGGCATGACCCATTCCGCAGCCATGGCGTCGGAAATCCTGCCCGGCAAGACCATCCTTGAGGCATTAAACGTGGATCTGGTCTGTGATGCCATCAACACCGCCATGCGGGAGCTGTTTTTGCAGATCACCTACGGCCGCAGCCAGTCGGCATTTTCCGAGGGCGGCCTGCTCATCGGCGCCGGCCTGGAAGACCTGGGCAAGGGACTGCGTTCGGTCACCGGCACCATGTACGGCACCAATCTGAAGGGACCACGGTACCTGGAGATGGCCGAAGGCTATGTCTGGGAGGTGGGCCTGGATGAGAACGACGAGATTTGCGGCTACAAGTTCGTCAGCCTTGGTCGGATGATGGACATGATTAAAGACGGCATGGACGCGGGCGAAGCTCTTGTAGAGGCCACCGGCACCTACGGCCGGTTCGGAGATGCCGTCAAAACCATAGATCCGCGTAAGGAATAGGAGAGGGAACCATGGCTCTTTTTGAAGGATACAAACGAAGAATCGATAAAATTAACAAAACCCTGGCCAAATATTCCATCGCGGACATTGAGGAGGCGGGAAAAATCTGCTCAGACGTGGGCGTCGATGTATATACCATCGTCAAAGAGGTGCAGCCCATCTGCTTTGAAAATGCCTGCTGGGCCTACACCGCAGGCGCGGCTATTGCCATAAAAAAAGGTCAGAAGAAGGCCGAAAAAATTGCCCCTACGCTGGGAATAGGGCTGCAGGCATTCTGTATTCCCGGCTCGGTGGCCGATGAACGAAAAGTCGGTATCGGCCACGGCAATCTGGCCGGTATGCTGCTGGCGGAAAAAACAAAATGCTTTGCCTTTATCGCCGGGCACGAATCCTTTGCCGCTGCTGAAGGCGCCATCGGCATCGCCCGCTCGGCCAACCGGGTGCGCACCGAACCGCTCCGGGTCATCCTCAGCGGCCTGGGTAAGGATGCGGCCTATATCATCTCAAGAATCAACGGCTTTACCTATGTGAAAACCCAATTCGACTATGGAACCGGCGAGCTGCACGTCATTGAACGGCGACCTTTTTCCAAAGGTGAACGGGCGGCGGTCAACTGCTACGGCTCCGATGACGTACGCGAGGGCGTGGCCATCAACCATCTGGAAGGAGTGGATGTCTCCATCACCGGCAATTCCACCAATCCGACCCGGTTCCAGCATCCGGTGGCCGGCACCTATAAAAAAGAATGCGTCCAACAGGGAAAGAAATATTTTTCCGTGGCCTCGGGCGGCGGCACCGGTCGTACGCTGCATCCGGACAATATGGCGGCTGGGCCCGCCTCCTACGGTATGACCGATACCATGGGCCGTATGCACTGCGACGCCCAGTTTGCCGGTTCATCCTCGGTGCCCGCCCATGTGGAAATGATGGGCTTTATCGGTATGGGCAACAATCCCATGGTCGGCGCTTCAGTGGCCGTGGCCGTGGCCCTGCAGCAGGCCCTGGCCTGACGCAATTGATCTTCGTGCCTTACTTCTGAACTACTGTCATAAAAAACAGGTAAACGAACCTGCAATACTCCGGGGGCGGGTTCCAAAACAGAGCTATTGCGTTGTCCCAAAAATGAGTGTTTGTCCGCATCAATTTACGAAATATTTTAATGAATTGTAATACCAGGAGGCAAAAGGATGAATTTCTACCACTTCTACATCCCATGGCCGGCTGCCAGGGGGAGAAAGGCGCTATTGTCCGGAATTTTACTTGTGATGCTCTTATCGTTGGCCATGCCCTTACTTGCCGTATCGTCCTCGGGCGCCGGGCTGTCAAACCAGAAACCAACCCGGGAGCAGCGGACAAGGCTCGGGGGGCTGGATATCCCTTTCATTGAGAACCATGGCCAGGTCGACCATGACGTTGCCTTTTACGCCCGGACCTTTGCCGGCACAGCCTTTGTCACCAGGAACGGAGCCTTGGTGTTGAGCCTTCCCGGAAAGAGGCTAAAACCCAAAGTCAACACACGGGCGCCGGAGCGTATCAGAGTCCTGGACAATGAAAAACGATCTCCCGGCTGGACCCTGATCGAGACCCCGGTGACCGAAGCGAGGCTCACACCCCGGGCCGGGGAACCGTCTCCTGCCCATGTATCCATATTCAAGGGATCTAATCCGAATAAATGGCAAG
>WGCP01000373.1 GCA_015493715.1 Desulfobulbaceae bacterium | reverse complement strand
GATGATGATGGCGGTTCCGGAGCTTTAGCGCAGGGGCGCAGGGGCGCTTCTGATCAGGGTGGGAGTGGATCTACCGTCGAGCCAAATACGATTCTGGCAATTAATGCAAGCCGCAAGGATTTAGAGCGGGCCAGGAGGTTGGGCTTGGTTGTAAAGCGGCGCTATTCCCTTAAAAAACTGGGAATACGCGTTGCCCGGCTCAAGGCGGGTAAAAAAAGGAACCTTCGTAAAATTCTCAGACGTCTGACCCGCCGGAAAACACGGGCAACATATGTGTTCAATCCATATTATCATCTTGCTGGGGCTGATGTTTGCCGGGATATCCGTTGTTATCCATTGAAGCTGATAAACTGGAACAGGAAAGCGGGCTCCTGCGGTCGGACAATCGCCATTGGCATGATTGACACCCATATAAACCGCCATATTCCGGCCTTGGCCGCCAAGCATATAATAACCAAGTCTTTTGCCGGAAAAAAGCATTCTTCCAGTGTCCATGGCACGGCCATTGCCTCGCTGCTGGTAGGCGCCGCCGGGAGTAATTTTCCAGGATTGCTGCCCCGGGCAACCCTGTATGGCGCCAACGTTTTTAAAAGAAAAAAGACATATGGCCGGCTGGCAACAGCGCTGGCCATTGCCCGGGGTCTTGACTGGCTTGCGAAAAAAAACGTATCTGTTGTAAATATGAGTCTGACCGGTCCGAACAACAAGCTTCTTGCAATGGCGATTGCCGGAATCCAGCGTCATAATATTCCCATTGTCGCAGCAGCGGGCAATAATGGCCCCAGAGCTCCGCGGGTTTATCCCGCCGCCTATCGGGGAGTTATTGCGGTGACAGCGGTTGACCGTTTCCGACACCCATACCGTGAGGCCAATCATGGCGGCTATATCACATTTGCCGCTCCCGGAGTCATGATCTGGACTCCTGGAATCAGGGGCCGGGGCGTTTTTCGGACCGGCACCTCTTTTGCCGCTGTCTACTGTACAGCCCTGGTGGCCGAGTATACCAGTATCAGGGGAAGGGATGGTTTAGGTAAGGTACGGAGGTATTTGAAGAACAATGCCCTGGACCTCGGGGCGCCCGGCAAGGACGCGATATTTGGCTGGGGTATGATTCGTCAACCTGATAATCTCTGTCCATCACATTGAACCTACCATTCTACCGGGCAAAAGAAATGCATACACAAAGCCGGAACGGCTTTAACAATCAATTGGTGACGCTGTTGCCCCGATTGCGCAGGTTTGCCTACGCATTGACCGCTGGTGGACCCGATGCCGATGATTTGGTACAGGCTGCGTGCGAACGGGCGCTGAGCCGGAAAAATCAATGGCGGAAAGGATCAAGGCTCGACAGCTGGTTGTTCAAAATAATGTCCAGGCTGCGCATTGATACGTATCGCTCAAAGGATTTCAAACTTGTTCGGCAATTGCAGGATGAGACGACTGTACCGGACAACGGACTGACCCCGGAAGAAGAGGTTGACACCAAAGCCAGACTGAAACAAGTCATTCTTGCCATGGATCAGTTATCCGAGCAGGACAAAGCCATGCTCGCCCTGGTCTGCCTTGAGGGGTATTCCTACAGGGATACGGCCACAATGTTGGATATTCCCATCGGCACCGTTATGAGCAGGCTTGCCCGGGCGAGAAAGAAGCTTGTTAAAATGGTGGGCGGACCCTCCCGGGATTAAACCAGGGTCTGAAAGTGAACGAACTGAAAATTCATAGTTTTACTATAACTATAATGCGCTTTGCGCACTAAAAAACTGCTGGAACAATAAACAGATGGACAAGCAAGGCTGGGTCTGGTCGGCCGGCCACAATAAATCATGAAAATCCATTGCATCGGCATGGGCAGGCCCCTGCTACACGGATTTTCGCTTAAAAAGCAGTGACATGGTGGCGGAAATGGAATTGAGTGACGAAATATTGATGGCCTATGCCGATGGATTTCTGGATGAGGAGAAAGCCGAAAGAGTTCGGCAGGCAATGGCTGAAAATCCGGAAGTCAGGCGGAGAATTTCCATGTTTCAGGACAGCCGGCTTCTTGTCCGGGATGCCTGTGAAGAAAAGTTACGGGAAGTTGTTCCTGAAAAACTTGTTCAGGCGGCAAAACAGGAATACCCAGGATCCATGCCGGATACTCTGGTGGAAAAATGGAAGAGTTTTTTGGCCGGTTTATGGGCAACCGGAATGCCTGCCTATGCTCTTGTGGCCGTCTTGGCCGTAGTATTTACCATCCCGGCCTATAAAATAATTTTTTTGAAACAGACGCATGCATTGCAATCTTCTACCGCCTTTTTGAACGATCCTGCCTTTGGTCAGGCACTGGAAACTACTCCCAGTGGACACCCGGCCGTGATTACCGGCACAGACATTACAGTTGTCCCGATTTCGACTTTTCCGGGCCGGAATAAACAGTACTGCCGCCAGTTTGATGCCGGTGTCGTTTCTGATGCCAATGCCGAATTCTCCGGCATATCCTGCCGTGACAGGCAGGGACGCTGGCAGGTGCAGGCCTTTGTTCGATCACCGGCTCCCGGGACGATAAAACACGACGAACAGGCCGGTGCGTATGAGGTGGCCTCAGGCGCCAACCTCCTGGAGTCAATAAGTTCCGCATTCATGACCGCCCCCCCGCTGAACCCGGAAAAGGAGGCTGCCCTGATTCGGAAACATTGGAATGGTTTCTGATCGTCCACCCAAAGCAGGGCTGATTGTCCTGGTTCTGCTGTCGGCATGTCTGCTGCCGATTCGTCCGATAATGGCCCGAACAGTCTATGGTTTTCTGGACGAAGGTACAATTTCTTCCGGGCGTCTCAAGACAGCTATAAATCTGTCCACGAGCTATCTTGCCGGATCTGTCCGGGATAACGGCCGTTTTATTTACAAACTTCCCCTGACCAGAAAGAATAAAAATCAATACAACATGGTCCGCCATGCCGGAGCTCTCTATGCCCTGGCGCAATCCTGTCGACGATATCCGGACAAAACAACCTGTGATGCCATGGTTCGTGCTGCGCAGTTTTTCATCAAACACAGGGTGGTGCTCAATGGGCAGGGTGAAATGGCCGGGATCTGTTCTCATCGTTCGGGTGTGGCCCAACAGGACATGGAGTGCCGGGTCAAACTTGGCGCCGTTGGGTTAGGGCTCGCCGCTCTGATCAATGTCGAAAAGGTCCGTCCCGGAACCATTCCCCTGCAGGAATTGCGAAAATTTGGCAGGTTTCTTCTGTTTATGCAGAAAAAAAACGGCAGCTTTTATTCCCTTTTCACTACCGGTCAAAGTGGTAGAAGTGATAAAAAAAAATCTTTATATTATCCAGGCGAGGCGGCATTAGGGCTTCTTATGCTCAACGAGCTGGATCCCTCATCAAAGTGGCGGGACAATGCCGCCAGGGCTCTGGCATTCCTGATTAAACAACGTCCCCTTAACACAAGCGATCAGTGGCTGCCGATTGCAGCAGCCAGGCTGATGTCATGCTGGAATTATCCAGACCATATACTGGCAAAG
>WGCP01000372.1 GCA_015493715.1 Desulfobulbaceae bacterium | reverse complement strand
CAACCGCCTTCTGTCCTTTTGTTTCCTGTACCCCGTATATGATAGTCAGCTGTTCCGTGGCGCGTGATCCTCTGGTCACAATCAAAATAAACAATAGGGTGCCTTGAAAAATAAGAATTTTCGTTCAAGATCAGATAAGCGTAGACTTCGAGGAATACGAAAAATTTTTACCACAGGCACCACGCCGTTGGCGTGGTTTCGAGGATAAAATTTTGAGCATGACGAGGTAAGCAAGCCTGCGAGACTCCGAAAGACAATTTCTCAAGGTGCCCAATACAACTGAATACGGAATTCTCTGGTTCTCAATTGATTATTTGCAGGCTGCACATTGATAGGCGGATATACCGTTTGCATTTGGCCGCTTAGATGTTTATCCGAGAACCCAAAGTCTCGCAGGCTCGCTTACCCGGAGTCTCGCAAGCTCGCTTACCTGGTACAGCTATGCTGGGGTTTCCCTGGGCATACTCAAGTTTTCAGGGTCAACGCTGCATGCTGATTTTAGTATTTTCTGGTAAGTTGTTACCATAATCCACAGTCGCTTACCTACATTTGTAAACAGGAGGATAGAGTGTTTACAGCAGGAGATATGGCCGTATACCCGGCTCACGGTGTCGGCCGCATTCAGGCAATTGAAAGCCAGACCGTTGGTGGTGTTGATCAATCTTTTTATGTGATGAAAATCCTTGATAATGACATGACAATCATGATCCCGACACTGAACAGTGATAACGTCGGGCTTCGTGCCATTATTTCCAGAGAAGAAGTTGATAAAGTTATCGAAATACTTAAAGAGCGGGACATTAAAATAAGTTCGCAGACGTGGAATCGTCGATATCGCGACTATATGGAAAGGATCAAGACAGGTTCTGTTTATGAAGTTGCCGTTGTTCTGCGTGACCTTTACATCCTTCGGGTTGATAAAGAACTGTCCTACGGTGAACGGAAAATGATGGAAACGGCCAAAAGCCTTCTTGTCAAAGAACTTTCTCTTGCCCAGGAACTTGAAGAACAGAAAATTGAAGAGCAGATAGAAGAACTGTTCAATTAATCCACTGGCCCGGCATCCGGGTATACAAGAGAAGTTTCGCCGAGGGTCAGCGCAGGCATCAAGTGAGCCGGTGAATGATCTTTCTTGTCTGATATGGAAAAGCGGTGAAGAGACAAAAAGACGATGAAGATAATTCCTGGTTTTTTGGGATGGTATTTATTATCTTAGGATTCCCTTCGGGTATTGTAAAAATATTCCAATGATATTTATGCAAATTAGTATCTCACCCTGCACTTCAGAAAGCTCTTTGAGTACAGAGCGTAACAGCCTCCATTGCCTGAGTTATTTGTAGTCACAGCTCATCATGCCGGCCTGCGGCTGGATCACTATCTTGTTCGTCGCCTCCCAGATTATTCTCGGTCCGCTCTTGGGCGATTGATCCGTACCGGTAGGGTTCAGGTCAATAATTCGGTGGTTAAGGCAGGTTACCGCATCCATCCAGAAGACGTAATTACTCTTCGATTTCCACAGCCTGAACCGACCGATCTTGTGGCTCAACGGATCGACTTCGGTGTTCTTTTCGAGGATGAAGAACTCCTGGTGATTGACAAACCGGCGGGGCTTGTCGTACATCCCGCTGACGGCCATCATTGCGGTACGCTTGTTAATGGATTGCTGTATCACTATAAGGACCTGCCGGGTAATGATATAGCTAGGCCTGGAATTGTGCACCGGTTGGACAAGGATACTTCCGGGGTAATGGTTGTTGCTAAAACAGAGACGGCCTTAAGGGCGCTTTCCGAAAGTTTTAAAAATAGAACGGTCGCCAAGACCTACCATGCCGTTCTCCTAAGAAATCCTGGTAAATCTCAAGGATCGCTGACAGCCGCCATCGGGCGCCATCCCGTTAACAGGAAAAAAATGGCCGTCCGCATCAACTCCGGACGTTATGCTGTAACCCATTGGAAGGTTTTGACACACTGGCCGGGATTTTCTTTTGTCGAGGTTGGCCTTGAGACCGGTCGCACGCATCAGATACGGGTGCATATGGCCTCTATTGGCGCACCTGTAGCCGGTGACGTACTCTACGGTGGGCGGATACGGGAAGGATTCGAGCCGCCGGTCAAGCGCCAGCTTCTTCATGCCTCTACTTTACGCTTTCCTCATCCCGTGAGTAAACAAAATATGCAATTTACAGCCCCGTTGCCCGAGGATATTCGACGGGTTATCCACCAGCTTGAAAAACGGTATTCATAGGTCATGTTGATTGGTATTACCGGTGGTATATGTTCTGGAAAGAGCAGTGTGGCTGCCTATTGGTCCCGCTGCTTCCAGCTGGAACTCATTGATCTCGATGCAATCTGCAGGGATCTTCTTACCCTGGAACAACCGGGTTGGTTGGCCCTGAAAAAGCACTATGGACATCGTTTTTTTACCTCTGCCGGCCACCTTGACAGGCCGGGGTTCAGGACAACTCTTTTTTCCGATCAGACACTGCGGGATGAAATTAATTCCATTCTCCATCCTCTGGCCGGAGCCCATATGCAACATGAGTATCACAGGGCAAAAAAGTCCGTCGTCCTGGTGGAAGTACCTCTGCTCTTTGAAGCCGGCTGGGAGCAGAAAGTGGATCGTATTGTCGTTGTTTATGCGACCGGGAAAATCAGATGCAAAAGGATTGTCAACAGGGATGAGGTAAACCGCAATGAAGCCGAACAGGCCATGTCGATTCAATGGCCGTTGCGTCGCAAGATAGAGGCCGCCGACCATGTTATTGATAACAGTAGATCATGGTTCAATACCTGTTTACGAATTATGCATCTTGGACGACTCTATTCGGGAACGCCTGACAAGAACAAGGTTGCCACGAGTGAAAATATGCAACCCAATTGATTCCCCGCTACCATAGTATTATTTTTCTTTGTATAATCAATGTGCTACAATCATCGTCTTGGCCTTGATTTGTTCTTCAATATTTTTTGATAAATCCATTAACTGTTATTTCGAGGAAAACACATTTCGTTTTGTAGAAAACACTTGACATGCAACTGTTAAGCAAATATTTAGGCTATAGAGGAGCAAGTCGCAATACACCGTCGGCTTGGAGGAGTATAACTTTTGTCGCTGATCTTTTCAAAGCACAGGCATACATTTCGAATTTTCATTTTTTATATTCTCAACCGATATAATTTCAAGGCATTTTCCGCCGGAAATATTCAATAAAAACGCGATTAACATATTGTGATTAAAACAGCCTATGGCTGTTCTATTTCCATGGCAATCACTCATCCGTGAGGCCACTGTAGTAGTACGCTTGATGTCCGGCCCACTCGTCCCGTTCTCATCGTATCCATGGGAATTCATTGAAATCACTAGTTTTCAACGGAATTGGTCGGGAAAGTGGAATTCTTCGTGGCCGTTTATACAGTTAAAACAATGTGTTGTGCCCGATATCCGCGTCAGAATATAAAATTATCTACATATATTGCCGGTACCATGTAACCAGCTGCTATGTAACGAGTTTTCTGTTAGAAAATGCATTGTACCCCATCTTATGAATAACGATATATGCAGCGTTCATCAGGTTTGAAGTTATCCTATCTATTGTCTTTGAACTGTCAGGCATTGGGATCCAATGCCTGACTATTTGTTGTGAATATAACCTATGTGACCTTATCGGAGGAAGACCCGGTCAATGAATCCAACTGAATTGAAACACCAAAAAATTAAGGAACTGGTTGCTCTTGCCGCCTCATTAAAAATTGAGGGCTACAGCACCATGCGTAAGCAGGAACTCATCTTTGCTATTTTAAAGGCTCAGGCAAAGGAAGATGGGAAGCTCAGGGGAAGCGGGGTACTCGAAGTTCTTCAGGATGGATTTGGTTTTTTACGGGCTCCTGACTATAATTATCTACCGGGTCCGGATGATATTTACGTCTCTCCTTCCCAGATCCGCAGGTTGAATCTACGTACCGGCGATACGATTGAAGGTGAGGTACGCGCACCCAAGGACAATGAACGATATTTTGCCCTTCTTAAGGTGGACTCAATCAATTATGAACCACCTGCGGCGGCAAAAAATAAGACGGCATTTGTTAATCTTACTCCTCTTTATCCTGAGGATAAAATTGACCTGGAGGTTGAACCGGATAATTTTTCCATGCGGGTCCTCAATATTGCCGCTCCCCTTGGCAAAGGCCAGCGCGGCCTCATCGTTGCTCCGCCGAGGACCGGCAAAACGGTTCTCATGCAGAAAATTGCCAACTCCATTGTTCATAACCACAAGGAAGTGAAACTTATTGTCCTTCTGATTGACGAACGACCTGAAGAGGTAACCGACATGAAGCGCAATGTCGATGCCGAGGTCGTCAGCTCCACTTTTGATGAACCGCCGCAACGGCATATCCAAGTGGCTGAAATGGTTATTGAGAAGGCCCGGCGTCTTGTTGAGCACAAAAATGATGTCGTTATTCTCCTTGATTCCATCACTCGGCTTGCCCGTGCCTACAATACGGTGACTCCCGCTTCCGGAAAGATTTTATCCGGTGGTGTGGAGGCTAATGCCCTGCATCGGCCCAAACGTTTTTTTGGCGCTGCCCGCAATGTTGAAGAGGGTGGCAGTCTGACGATTTTGGCGACGGCTCTTATCGACACAGGCAGCCGCATGGATGAAGTCATCTTTGAGGAATTCAAGGGCACCGGCAATATGGAAATTGTCTTGGACAGAAAGATGGCCAATCGACGCATCTATCCGGCTATTGATCTGCAAAAATCAGGCACGCGTAAAGAAGACCTGCTCCTTTCTGCTGATGAGATGAATAAGATATGGATTCTACGGAAGATTCTTTCTTCCATGAATCCCGCTGATGCCATGGAATTTTTACTTGATCGTATGCGGCAAACAGCGACCAATGAAGAGTTTTTTGCTTCAATGAACAAGTAAGGCGTTTTTTCCTTTAAAAAAGAAGTAAGTCTTAGTATAAATATAAGTTTGTTTTTTTGTAACTGTTCAGGAGCACTCCATCATCGCTCATTTCGGCCTTCTCGAATAGCACAAGTATGCGCTTCAAAGACCTAAATAAGCAAAGATGGGCCACTCCTAAGCAGTTACATTCCAAAATAGATGTAAGGTTTTTATATCTATCTGAATAGTTACGTTTTTTTTATGCAAACGAGGAAAATAATTGACGGAGGTCGATATATGAAGCCGGATATTCATCCAGAATACCATAAAATTACCGCAGAGTGTGCATGCGGCAATACTGTTGAACTTGGCTCGGTAAGCAAGGAAATGAAGGTTGAGATATGTTCCGCCTGCCATCCTTTTTTCACTGGTAAGCAGAAACTCATTGATACCGCTGGTAGAATCGAAAAGTTTAAAAAGAAATACGCCAAATTCAACAAGAAAAAAGACAAGTAGTCGCTCTGAGCATATCATTTCCACATGGCGGCATCTGTTGCCATGTGGTTTTTTTAAGCACAAAAAAAGTTTTTCCCTCACGGGAAAATTGTCTGTCGACCCAAACGGTCACGCTCCCCCTGGTACCGGATATTCGCCGTATTTGATGCCGGTTCTTCCGGCACACCAACCAGTACGCTAATTCCCATGTTTAAAAACCTCGAAGATATCAGTGAGAAACGAGAAACCCTTGAGATGCAGTTGGCTGATCCGGATGTGGTCGGCAACCAACAGCAATATCAAAAACTGGTTCGTGAGCATTCACATGTGGTCGTGCTGGATGATTTGTATTCTGATTACCTGAGTGTTTGTCGCGATCTTCAAGAGAATACGGAAATACTTCATAACGAAGCTGAAGATCCTGAGCTTGCTGAGCTTGCCCGGAGTGAAACCGAGGAGTTGCAACAAAAGAAAAAAGCGCTTGAGGATAAAATCAGGCTGCTTCTGCTGCCCCGGGATCCCAATGATGAAAAGAATATTCTGTTGGAAATCAGGGCGGGAACCGGTGGTGATGAAGCTGCTCTTTTTGTCGCTGATCTCTTTCGCATGTACCACCGTTATGCCGAAAGCCGTGGATGGAAGATAGAAATCATGAGCTCAAATCCTATCGGTATCGGCGGTTTCAAAGAAATCATCGCCCTGATCAAGGGTGATCAGGTGTACTCTCGCTTGAAATATGAAGCCGGCGTTCACCGTGTTCAGCGGGTACCGGAAACTGAAACCCAGGGACGTATTCACACCTCGGCGGTCACCGTTGCCATTATTCCGGAGGCGGAAGAAGTAGACCTGCATATTGAGCCGGGTGAACTGAAATTTGATGTCTATCGTTCCTCCGGGCCAGGTGGCCAATCAGTCAATACCACTGATTCCGCTGTTCGCATTACCCATCTACCTACCGGCTTGGTGGTGACCTGTCAGGACGAAAAATCTCAGCATAAAAACAAAGCAAAGGCGCTACAGGTTTTACGGGCACGGTTACTTGATAAAATTCAACAGGAACAACATGACAGAATTTCCGAGGATCGAAAGAGTCAGGTAGGTAGCGGCGACCGAAGTGAACGAATTCGCACCTATAATTTTCCCCAGGGACGCCTGACTGATCATCGTATAAATTTGACGCTGTACAAACTTGAGCAGATTTTGGCTGGTAATATTGACGAGGTGATTTTGCCTCTGATCACCCATTATCAGACCGAAGCCCTCAACCTCCTGCAGTAATAAAGATCCGACGATCAATCGGCTTGTACAACTCCCATCAACGTCTTCCCGAACAAAAAGAGCCCTCAAATATTCAACGTGCCCCGATCCGGTTATATGTCCGCTCTTGAAGGTGAATTGATCATTGGCAGAGTACTTGCCTGGGCAACACGGAAACTTGAATGTACCGAAATTTCCAGGCCGGATTTTGAGGCACAATACCTTCTGCTGGCTGTCCTGCATATAAATACAGCGGCCCTGTTTTTATCATTGGAAAACAAGATGTCAGCTCGACAGGCTGAACGATTCGGCACTATGGTCGGCCGGCGTATTCAAGGTGAACCTCTGCAGTACATCGTCGGCAGCGTTGAATTCTGGTCAAAGAATTTTCACCTAACGCCTGATGTCCTCATCCCCCGGCATGAAACCGAGTTTGTCCTGGAACAGACAATTGCTCTGTTGAAGGGTCGGTTTCCATGCCCGAAGAAATTGCGATTACTTGATATGGGGACCGGATCCGGGGTAATTGCCGATGTTCTTGCCGGGGAGCTTGGTTGTCATGTCCTTGCTTGTGATATTTCCTCTCCGGCCTTGGCCGTGGCGGCAAGGAATATTGCCGAGCATCAGCTTGAAAACCGGGTGACCCTGGTCTGTTCGGATTTATTTACAGCGATAGCAACTACACTGAAATTTGACTGTATTATCGCCAATCCTCCTTATGTCGCTGAACACGAAAAGCAGGAACTCGCAGATGAAGTTGTTCAATTTGAACCCGGCCAAGCTCTGTTTGCCGGCGACGATGGACTGGATTGTTATCGCAGGCTTATTCCCGAGAGTTACGCCTTCCTGCATTCAGGAGGTTGGCTCATGCTTGAAATCGGTGCTTCCCAGGGAGAAGCCGTCTCCGTGATGCTGCGCGATGCCGGATACCAAAATATCAATATCCGATCGGATTACTGTAGACGACCCCGCTTTGCCTGCGGCCGAAAACAATAAATTTCTATCGACATGGATAACAACTTATAAACAACAATGGATACAATAATTATCGAAGGGGGCAAACCGCTGAATGGGACGGTGGAGATCAGCGGCGCGAAAAATGCTGCCCTGCCCATACTTGCCGCAACTCTTCTTGTCGGCGGCACCCATACTATTAAAAACGTCCCTGATTTGCGTGATACGCGAACCATGTTGAAGTTGCTGGAAACTCTCGGCGCATCGCACAGAAGGGAAGGGCGAACGGTGTATGTTGATACCAGCGGTTTGTCAGGGGCGGAAGCGCCGTATGATTTGGTCAAGACGATGCGGGCTTCGGTGCTTGTTTTGGGACCGTTGTTGACCAGGGCAGGCTATGCCAGGGTTTCACTTCCCGGGGGCTGTGCCATCGGTGCCAGACCGATCAATTATCATCTGCGGGGGTTTTCCTGCCTTGGCGTGACAACCACCCTTGCTCAGGGTTACGTTGAAGCCCGGTGCGAGACAACCATGGCCGGGGCAACGGTATATTTTGATATACCTACCGTGACAGGCACGGAAAACCTGCTGATGGCATCGGTCATGGCCAGGGGAACGACCATTATAAAAAATGCGGCCCGTGAGCCCGAGGTCGGCAACCTGATCGATATGCTTGCTGCCATGGGTGCGGAAATCGAAGGCCGGGATACGGACAGATTAACGGTTCACGGCGTCCAATCCCTTCATCCCTCGACCACAACCATTATTCCGGACCGCATTGAAACCGGCACCTATCTGATTGCAGTGGCGGCTACCGGTGGCAAGGTGGATATCACACACTGCGAACCTGCACACCTGCCGGCATTGACGGAAAAACTTCGGGCAACCGGGGTTACCATTGAAGAAGGGCAGGGAAAATTTACGGTTTCCTGTTCCGAACAGTTGGCCGATAACCGCTGCCGCCTGGAAAGTGTGGACGTAAAAACCCTTGTTTATCCGGGTTTTCCCACCGACCTACAGGCCCAGTTCATGGCCCTGATGATTCAGGCCGACGGCACCTCCATCATCCATGAGACAATTTTTGAAAACAGGTTCATGCATGTGGCGGAACTTCAACGATTGGGGGCCGATATTACCATAGACGGTGCAAGCGCGGTTGTGCGTGGGGTTGAACCGGTGGGTCTGTGTGGAGCGCCCGTCATGGCCACAGATCTGCGTGCATCCGCCTCTCTTGTCATTGCCGGTCTGGCCGCCCGCGGGACAACGGAAATTTCAAGGATCTATCATCTTGAACGGGGCTATGAAAATATAATCGATAAACTGCAGGCCCTGGGAGCAACTATTTATAAAGGGTCTTCGTAAGTCATCGCAGGCGGCGCACGGAGTCTTGTTGTACTTGCTTACCTGCGAACGGAAGCGACTGCGCAAATCTGCGCCACCTGTAACAATTTGCAATTCTTTTGTTTATGAAAACAAATGGTTGTATACTCTGTAAGCGACCGGTCACAGGTCTTCAAGCCTCGTATGACGGCAGCGGCAGAACAATCCGCATGGTACACCCTTTAGCGGGCGCACTTTCCACTTCAACGCTGCCGCTATGCATCTCTACAATCTGCCGAACGATTGCCAGCCCAAGGCCGGTACCGTTTTCCCTGGTTGAGTAAAACGGCTCAAAGATGGTATCAATGATTTCGGGTTCAATGCCGTGTCCCTGGTCGATCACTTCAAGACTGAGGACATTGTTCCCGTTTTTCTCCTGCTCATGGGCTCTGACCGTCACAACGCTATTGTCTTCCTTTGAAAAGATAAGCCCATTTTCAATCAAATGCATAAGGATAGTCTGCAGTTGTTGACGATCACCAAAGGCATCAAGATTTTCTGCAATCTCGACCTTGAGACGACCACGCTCCTGCGCCTCTTTCATGTTCTGTGCAGCGGAAATTGCCTCATCGATACTTCTCTTTAAGGCAAACCATTCCGAATACATTGGGGCTGGTCGAGCAAACTGAAGAAATTCGGTAATCGTCTTTGCCATCCGTTTGGATTCCCGAAAAATAATCTCACTCAGAGACCTGTTGGTATCCTCCTTGCCTTCATTTTCCATAACCAGCAACTGCGCTGAACCGGAGATGGCTGCAAGCGGATTTCTGAAATCATGGGCTATGGAGGCACTGAGCTCTCCTATTGCAGCCATTTTTTCAGCCTCACGAACCCTTTTTTCCATCTTTTCAACAGCGCTTATATCCTGGAGAGTGATTACCTTGCAACTGTCCAATGCGCTCTTTGCAGAGGCGGGATCGGAAGGAAGATTGAGTGGTGAAAATGAATAGCCGGCCCGAATCATGGTCCCGTCTTTCTTTTGCAGGTCAACAACCCGGCGAGCCCCATTCTCTTCCAGCTTTAATCCGGGAAACAGGGTCGCAATGAAACGACCGGCCGTTTCTTCCGGTAGGTATCCCGTTATCCGTCCGGCAGCCGCATTATATGAGGTTATTCCACCCTGCTCATCAACGGTAATAATGCCGGTGGCAATATCATCGAAAATCTGTTTGTACAAAACCGATAATCGATCAAATTCAACCGATGTTTTGGAAAGGGCTTCTTCGGTTGACTGGAGTCTTGCAGCAAGAGAGCCACTGAGCAGCGCGGTGATAAAAAAGGTGATTCCGTAAATGGCAAAGAGGTTTGTCACTTTGAGGACGGAATGGATCGGCACCCAGCCTGCAGCCGTCATGTAGCCGGGAACTATTCCCCTGTATTCCAGAAAAAGAATGGTGCCGTACAAAAGAGTAGCTGCCGCAGCAGACATGAGTCCGCCCTTACGGTACATGATCAGACCGCCGGCAATGACCGGCAGGATAAATACCGGCGTAAAAATTGACTGACTGCAACCGGTTCCGTACACAAGAAGGGCTGCAAAAATCGCATCGCCGAGAAGCTGAATAAATCCAAAACGACGTAGGTTCAGCTCCTGCTTCTGCAGAATTGCCGAAGAACCGATGGAAAATATAAAGAGAATGGCGAGAAAGGCGAGGATGAGGGTATCCGAGGGCAAAATGACCTGGGTGCCGAGAGAGCCTAAAACTACCGTGATGCCGATCAGCAGGGTGAAAAATATAATTCGAATCAGGAGAAGCCAAAGGATGTGATGGCGCAGCTGATCATTATTGCTGTACATCGGAGCAAGCCTTATGAACGATTTTCCGGGGAAGGTCTTTTTCTTGGTGGAATTCACGTTCAATCCATATTGTATTTTTTTGTCTTATAGCGAAGCGACCGGAAACTGATTTTCAAAAGGTCGGCAGCACGCATTTTTGAGTTGCCGGCCTTTTCCAAGGCATGCCGGATCATTTTCTGCTCTACCTCAAGGAGCACTTCCTCCATGCCTCGTCCAAAGAGTTCCTCTTCGTTTTCAGCAGCGGTAAACAGGGGCATATTTTCTTGTCTACCCGAATGGTTGTTTTTTTTATGTTGGGAGAGGATCAGGCTTTCCGGAAGAATAATCGTTGAGGATTCAAGGGCGACTCCCCGTTCAATAATATTTTCAAGCTCGCGGACATTGCCGGGAAAATCATATTCCATCAAAACCTCGAGCCCGTATGTCGATATTGTCTGCACCTCTTTGCCCATGATTTTGGAGTATTTTTCCAGGAAATGTTCGACCAGAAGGGGAATATCTTCCTTGCGTTCACGCAGCGGAGGGACGCGAATAGGGACAACCGCCAGACGATAATAGAGATCTTCCCGAAAATTTCCATTAATGATTTCTTCTTCCAGATTCCTGTTGGTGGCGGCAATGATTCGTACATTTACCTGATGGGTCCTGGTCGAACCCACCGGCATAAATTCTCGTTCTTGCAGGACCCGAAGCAGTTTGGTCTGTATGATCGGGGTCAGTTCACCGATTTCATCCAAAAAGGCGGTGCCGCCGTCCGCCTGTTGGAAAAGGCCGGCCTTGTCGGCAATGGCCCCGGTGAATGACCCCTTAGTATGTCCGAAAAGTTCACTTTCCAGTAGACTTTCAGGGATGGCGCTACAGGTGATGGGAACAAAGGGTCGATCAACCACCTTGGAGTGTTGGTGGATTGCCTTGGCAACCAGCTCTTTGCCGGTTCCGGATTCCCCATAAATGAGAACATTAGCAGGGGTCGGGGCAATGCGTTTGATCAGATCAAATATTTTGACCATCTCCGATCCCTGACCAATTATTTCGGGAAAATCATCGACAGGGGAGGGCGGAGAAGATTCTGCAGCCCTGGACGTTGCCGCCGTAATAACGCTTTTAATTTCATCAACATTAAAGGGTTTGGTGATGTAATCAAAAGCGCCGTTTTTCATGGCGGTGACGGCATCATCAGGCGAGGCAAAGGCGGTGATCATAATGACCGGCAGGCAGGAATTTTCCTGTTTCAAGGCCGACAGCAATTCCAGTCCATTCATGCCGGGCATGCGGATATCAGAGATGACAAGATCAATGGTATTGTCGGCGGTGATATGCAGGGCCTCTTTGCCGTCGGCGGCACTGAGGACCCGGTACCCTTCTTTTCGCAGGAGAATACCGAGAAATTCCCGCATACTTAATTCATCGTCAACAACAAGAATGGTCTTCATGGACAAAAGTAAATAGTCTGTAACTCCTTTAAATGGTTCATTGCTTTACTGTATATGCTGCAGGAAAAAGAGTCAAACAATTACCCAAACTCCGGTCTAAGACGTTTACATCGAAGCTGGAATGAAGTATATTCTTCTCATTACATTTGTATTTCCCTGATACATCAGAGGAAATAATTCCGCCTGTTGTTTACTGATGATATGCCGGTATTTACGATTCGATAACAAACATGACTGAGCTCTTTTCTTAAGATAACGAACAGATCCATGGATAAATCCCCGCCGATGAACAAGCAGAGCCTGACCGAACATCTTACCGAATTGCGTTCCTGTTTGATTTATTCACTGGCAGCAGTTGCCATTGGATTCGGTGCCGCTTATGCCTACATTCAGCCCATTGCCGATTGGTTCTTCCGACCTCTTATACGGGTGCTTCCCAAGGGGAAAAGCCTGATCTTCATTTCGTATCAGGAAGGGTTTTTTTTTATCTAAAACTCGCCCTCGTTTGTGGAATTCTCCTGGCCTGTCCGGTTATCTTTCTCCAAATATGGCGTTTTACTGCCCCTGGCCTTTATCGACATGAAAAAAGGGTTTTATTGCCCTTTACCATTGTTTCCTCCATCTGTTTTCTTGGTGGAGCCGCTTTCGGATATTTTGTCGTTTTTCCACCGGCATTTCGTTTTCTTATTGGCTATTCCAGTAAAATACTGGATCCCATGCCCGGCGTCAGCGAATACTTTTCCCTTGCCCTGCGTCTTCTTATTGCCTTTGGTGTAGTTTTTGAATTACCCGTTTTTATGGTATTTCTGGCGAAAATGGGTTTGGTCAATGCTCCTTTTTTGAGAAAATATCGAAAATATGCCATATTGTTTGCGTTTATCATTGCCGCTATCCTGACGCCGACTCCGGATGTGGTGAATCAATTTTTTATGGCCGCTCCGTTGATCATTCTGTATGAGGTGAGCATCATTGCCGTATCTTTTTTTTCAAGGAAAACCTTTTTCGGTTTTGAAAAGAATGATGCAGCTCCGTAAGGAAATGTATCGTAACACAATCCAGTAAGGAACAGAGATTAAATAACGTGGACAATATCGTGCTCAGCTTTAGGTCAGGTTTGATCGATCTGAATGAACGAAACCGCTGACGTAGCAGGGCTACGATGAGGATTTCGTGATTGAAAAGCGGTCAAAGATGGCCTGAAAATGAGATGCGAGATGTTCAGGTTATTTAATCGCTATTCCTAACCATTAATTGTCAGCGACCAACTACACTATTGCCCAGGAGGATAATCATGTCGTACGCCGTAGATTATGAACGCGCACTTGAGATCGGACGTCCCCCCAATATTACCACATTATTTCCCCATTCCCGTGCATTACTCGTCAGCGGCAAGGTGATCGACCGGGCCCTGTCGGCCAAGGGCAAGGCAATGACCATAGCCGCCAACGGCCGCAATCACCTCGTTATCCGAGGCGTCCTTCGTGCAGCCCAGCGTGCCAGAGCAGCGGTTATTGTCGAGATCGCCCGCTCCGAGGGTGGGGCCAATGCCTACTGCGCCACCAATTACTGGAATATGGCCCGCCAGGTCGATGCCGTCTGTAATGAATTGAATATCCGTGTTCCCGTTGCCATCCATGCCGATCATTATGGAATTAAAACGGTTGACGACGTTCCCTTTGCGCGAGTGGAAATTCCTTCACTTTTTGATGCCGGTATAACGTCGATTGCCATTGATGCCTCCCATATGCCCGATGATGACAATCTGCTGGCCTCAATCGAACTGGCCCGATTTATTCCCACCTGGGCCGGTCATGAAACCGAGGTCGGTGAAATAAAAGGAAAACTTGGGCTTTCAACTAAGGACGAGGCCCTCTTTATTATTCAGGGATTAAATGCTCATAATATATTTCCCGATTGGATTGCACTCAATAACGGTACCACTCATGGTATTGAGGCATCCGCCCAGGGGATTCAAGTTGAACTGACCGCTGCAATCCATGAAGCCCTGGCCGGATATGGCATTTCCGGCGCCCAGCACGGCACTTCCGGAAATAATTCCGATCGACTTCGTGCCATTGCCGCCAAAACAATGACCACCAAGGCCAATGTCGCCACCGCCCTGCAGATGATTTCCTGGGGTGTGGAGGTCAATGATTTCGGCAATGCCGTCTTGGATGATCAGGGGGAATTTATCAAGGTTCCCGGCCAGGGTGTGTCCGAGGACGTCTGGCAGGAGATGAAGGCCTATGCGGAAAAACAAGGCTGGTCGGGAGGCAATTATAAGAAACTCAACATTGCCTTTGAAAATCGAATCATGGGCCAGCCCGCTGCTATTCGTGAACGAATGGTCAGACGTGTAGAAGATTTTGTCTATACCATTTTGGTTGAGGTTTTCAATGCAGGAAATACGGCATCTTGCGGCGTCCAGGCAATTCTGGATGCCGGTTCTTATGATCTTGGTCCGAAAAGCGGTCGAATTGAGACTCCCGAAGAGTGGACCGAGGAGAAAATTAGGGAAAAGGCAGCCTGCCTTGACGGCAACAATGGGCCGGAAGGTGATTTTGATGATTAACGTTTACATGTGATTTCGCTGGATTCAAACATTCTTTTTAATTTGAGCAGGTACATACTTTGATAAAAAAAATATTAATCACCGGCGCCGCCGGTTTTATCGGCCATAATCTCGGCAAAAAACTTCTTGCCGAGGGAAAAACCATTGTTGGTCTTGATAACCTCAATGATTATTATGATCCGAAATTAAAAAAATCACGACTGGCCGAGCTGCTTGCCCATGATGGGTTTGAGCATGCCGACTTTGACATGGCCGACCGTGATAAAATGGCTGCATTGTTTGAAAAACATAAATTTGACGGCGTCGTCAATCTGGCGGCCCAGGCAGGAGTTCGCTATTCACTTGAGAATCCCCATTCCTATGTGGATACCAACCTGGTCGGGTTTGTCAATATCCTGGAAGGATGCAGACATACAGGCGTTAAACATCTGCTCTATGCCTCTTCAAGTTCCGTGTATGGAGCAAACACGAAGATGCCTTTTTCCGTACATGATAACGTTGATCACCCTGTTTCCCTGTATGCCGCCTCCAAGAAGGCTAATGAGTTAATGGCCCACACGTACAGCCATCTGTTTGGTCTCAAAACGACGGGATTACGATTCTTTACCGTTTACGGTCCCTGGGGACGGCCGGATATGGCCCTTTTCTTATTCACTAAGGCCATTCTTGAAGATCGACCGATCAATGTTTTTAATAACGGCAATATGGAGCGGGATTTCACCTATATTGATGATATTGTCGAAGGCGTTGTCCGACTTGTCGACCATTTGCCCGTTCCGGATCCCTCCTGGAGCGGCGATCATCCTGATCCGGCAACAAGTTACTGCCCTTGGCGGGTATATAATATCGGCAATAACAACAAAGAAAAGCTGATGCGCTATATCGAGGTCCTTGAAGACTGTCTTGGAAAAAAGGCAAAAAAGAACTTTCTGCCCATGCAGAACGGCGACGTGCCCGCCACCTATGCCGATGTATCCGACCTGATACGGGAGATCGATTTCAAACCGGCAACAACAATTGAAGAGGGAGTAAAAAAGTTTGTTGACTGGTACCGATCCTATTATAGCGTGTAACTTTTTAATATTACAATATAAGTCCAGGTAGCAATAATGTTATCACGACTTTTGCCGCCGCTTATTTTTGTGTTCCTGTTACCCGGCGTGTCGGCAGCCCGGGAACCCATGCCATCTGCAATGGTGGTGAACCATACTCTTGTACAGACCATTTTTTCCAGTGATGAAGAGATGCATTATGTGGTTTCCTGGTCCGGCGGCATCAAGATCGGCGATCTTTTTCTGTCCGTCAGGCAGGCTGCAAACGGTGACGGTTATGCAATCAGGGCCAGAGTCAAAGATTATGGGTTGTTTCGCCTTTTTTATCCGGTCAATGATACTTTTACCACCTATGTTCGGGGTCCATTGAAGTTACCCTACCGGTACGAAGTGGAGCAGAAAGAGGGTCATGGATCTTCTACCACCCACCGGTTGACCATCTACGATCAGGAAAAGCTGCAGGTCAGCTACCAAAAAAACAAGGGACCGCTCAAGAAATTCACTCTGACCGGGCCTGCCTATAATGAATTTTCTTCTTTTTTTATAACCCGTGTCTTAAATTTTACAGACGGACAGCCCATAGTACCTACCTTTGTCGATGAAAAGCGGCATGAAGTTGCTGTTGCCTTGCTGGTAAAGGAGCAACAAAAATCCATTTTCGGCAAGGTGGACACCTTGAAAGTCATGCCGAAAATGGATTTCAAGGGACTTTACGACAAAGACGGAGACACGGTTTTCTGGCTGAGCGATGATCGCTGCCGGGTTCCGATTGCCATTCATTCCAAGATCTTGGTCGGCTCTCTGGTGGCGGAACTGGTTGAATATAAAAATCCGGCCTGTCCGAAGTGGACGGGCCGGAAAAAAAAGAAACAACAACTTGAGCTCGGTGATTAACGCCTTACTCCTAATTTTTTGTCTTAAAACAAGAAAATTTTCAGGCACAGTGTAGGAGCCCGCCCCTGCGGGCGATTGGGGCGAATTGCCTGCACCGTCATTATCGCCCGCAGGGGCGGGCCCCTACAGTTTTTTGGTTGTGGGCAAACATGCCTGAGGATTACCCTGCCTGAACCTCAATTTTTCGTGGTTTGGCCGGTGCAGCTTTGGGCAATTCCACCGTCAGCAGGCCATCGGTCATGGTTGCTCGAATTTTGTCTTGATCAATGGTTTCCGCAACCGTAAAGCGACGAAGATAGCTGCCGCTTTCATATTCCTGCAACAGTAATCGACCCTCCTGCGGAGTGTCCTCCTCCTGGCGTCCACGGATGGTCAGCACATCATCTTCCAGAGCCACATCCACGCCGGTGTTTTTTACGCCCGGCATTTCGGCGACAACGGTGACTTTGTCTTCATCTTCAAAAATATCAACCGCCGGGATGAAATATTTTTCCGGTTTGGTGGTTTCATTCTCCTGTTGAACCATTTGTTTCTCCTGTACCTGGAGTTCCTGTTCCTTCATAGTGTCCTCCTTATGCTCGGTATCACCTGTCAAAAAACTCATTGGCCTGCCGACAAGGGCAAAAAGTATATTCCCCTTATTTTTCGGTGGAAATCTTGATCTGTCTTGGCTTCACCTCATCGGCCTTTTGTAGGGTAATTGTCAAGATACCATCAGCCAGTGTTGCCTTCATGTTGTCAAGATCGACTTTTGTCGGCAGGGCAAGGGCACGGCTGAAATTACCGGCCTCAATTTCACGTCGATGATACGAAGTTGCTTTGTCATCAAGGTTACGGAGACGTTTTCCCTGCAGGGTCAAGGTGTCTCCCTCAAGAGAAATTTCCAGGTCATCCGGGTGGACGCCGGGAAGTTCGGCCTTGAGGACCAGCGCGTCTTTAGTCTCATACATGTTGAGCGGCGGATACACGGTGGCATGCATATGCGCCTTTCCCTCACTGACCAGGTTGTGCGATAATTCATCGAGTCCTTGACGAATACGTTCAAATTCGGCCCAGGGATTTCTGAAATTAGGTCGTTCTGCAAATCGAATAAGTGCCATAATTTCCTCCTCTGTTTGTTGAGTCCAATATATTCAAGAGTGATAAATAATGATTGGGTATGAGAAGCTTCTTGTATTCCCACAACAATTGTGTTCTGCCAAAAAAATAAGTTAGCTTTTTTACTTGTCAAGGGTATGTTCTTCAATGATTTGTTTGCCGGGGGATACAGGATCCGGTTATTTTTTGGCTACCAACTCTTATGTAAATAGGATATAATTAAAAATTTTTACTCTATTTGAGAAGAATGGAGCAGAAATAAACAATCTATCTGAAAAACAAGGAGAAAAGATACAATGAAATTAATTTTACTTGGCGCACCTGGTGCCGGCAAAGGAACCGTGGCAAAACTGCTGACCGCTATTGACGGATCTGTTCAGATCTCCACCGGGGATATCCTGCGTGGTGCGGTCCAGGCCGGCACTGATCTCGGTAAAGAGGCGGAAGGATACATGAAAAGAGGCGATCTTGTCCCCGATTCCCTGATCATGGGAATCATGGAAAAACGGTTGCAGGAGCCTGATTGCGCCAACGGTTTTCTTCTTGACGGTTTTCCGCGTACCATTCCCCAGGCTGAGGCCTTAAAAGAACTGCTTGCCGGGCTGGATATCACCTTGGATAAAGCGGTAAATATTGATGTGCCCAAGGATATTATACTTGATCGGCTCTGTACACGCCGCACCTGTGAAAATCCCGAATGCCAGGCTATATACAACGTCAAATCCAATCCGCCCAAGCAGGAAGGTATCTGTGACAAGTGCGGCTCCAAAGTCGTGCAGCGCGAAGATGAGACCGAGGAGGCCATCAGTCATCGTCTGGCCACCTATAATGAAAAGACAGCTCCGCTGATCGGCTTTTATGAAAAAGAGGGCTTATTGCTTACCGTTGAGGCGGTATCCAGTGATGCCGTTATTGAGGCGGTTAAAAAGGAATTGAATTTGTAGGCTGTTTTTACTTTTTTGTCAGAAAATCGCCCACAATGTGATGCCGGACGGGGCTATTTTCATCATTTGTTGTGGCTGTGACGGTAAAATCCGGAGTCTTCACTACGTTCCGCTTGCCTGGTCCAGCCATGCTGGTTTGTTCGGATTCGGAACACTGCTTCCGGATCCGAACGTTTCACTGGGAGGATCTGCGCCGTGTCAACCGTCATTACCCGAACCGACTGTCCGAAACTTGACCTGCTGCACCGGGGAAAGGTGCGGGACATGTATGCGATACCAGGACATGTTGACAAACTGCTCATGGTCGCAACCGACAGAATTTCCGCCTATGATGTGGTCATGGATGACCCGATCCCCGGCAAGGGGCAGGTGCTGACTAATATTTCCCTGTTCTGGTTCGATCTTCTTGCTGATATTGTTCCCAATCATCTTCTCACTGCCCAGGTTGATGAATATCCCGAGATCTGCCGACAGTACCGTGACCAGCTCGAAGGACGTTCCATGCTGGTGCGGAAAACAGAAGTGCAGCCCATAGAGTGCATTGTGCGCGGTTATCTGTCCGGCTCGTTCTGGGCAGCCTATCAACATGATACCACTGTCTGTGGGTTTGTTCTGCCTGAAGGCCTCAAGGAATCAGATAAACTTCCACAACCGATTTTCACGCCTTCAACCAAGGCGGAACAGGGCTTTCATGATGAGAATATCTCTCTGGCAAAAATGAAGGAAATCGTTGGAGCGGAAATGGCGGAAAAAATGGCGGACATCAGCCTCAGGCTGTATAAAAAGGCTGCCGACTATGCACTCATCAAGGGAATTATTATTGCCGACACCAAGTTTGAGCTTGGCATGATCCAGGGCGAGTTGATCCTCATTGATGAGGTGCTGACGCCTGATTCCTCACGATTCTGGCCCGTTGACACCTATTCCCCCGGCCGGGGACAGCCGAGCTTTGACAAGCAGTTTCTGCGTGATTATCTTTCCAGCCTTGACTGGAACAAGCAACCGCCGCCACCACCTCTCCCGTCCGAAATTCTGGAAAAAACCAGGGCACGTTACCTGGAAGCAGAGCAGCGTTTACTCTCCTGACCATCCTGCCTGTTCCTGTGTATATCCACGGGAAACACACCATTTACGTGGGGAATTACAGAGCCATCCAGCTGTGTCATGTCCTGCCCATCGTACCGGGAAAGGTGTGCTCTCAGGGTTCGATCAAAAATACCTTCGCCTGATTCTCTGTCTACCGACGATAGGCATAGCGCCGTCTGTTTTTTTGTTTGAGCAGATAGATGAAATATCCGTTGACCTTGCCGATATGGTTAAGGGTTTCCCTGTACTGAGCGGGCCTGTTTCCTACAATCGAATATTCCCCGGCATTCCAGGCCGAGACTACAAGATCCAGTTTTCCCTGATGCTGATAATTGTATTTGGCGATGAGGTAACAGGCAAGGAGGATATTTACCGCCGGGTTGTAGAGATCGGCGGGGCGAAGATTCTGTAATGTTTTTCTACCGACATAACGAAAATGGACAGGCTTTTTTGCAAGGGCCCGGGCAGCCTGTCTGCCGGTGGTGTAGGTAATTTGTGTTAATCCTCTGGCATCTTTGTTTGACCGGGCGCCTGGATTACCATTGGATTCGGCCAGAATAAGGGCCCGGATAAAATCGGGATTGACTTTGTGGTGCGGCTGAAAGTACGAGAAGGCGCAAAAATACTTAATCAGATACCTGTAACGGGACAGCCTTTTTGCCTGTTCGGAGCTGACCTTAATCGCCTTGTATTTGTTGACGTAATGGTCAAGCGATGCATTTGCCGGTCCGACAGAGCCACAGAAAATGAAAAAACTGAACAACACTACACCGACAAAGGATCCCCTTTTATGGAAAAATTTCATTGCTGTTGCCCCTGCCAGAGTACGTCTTGGGGATCCAATGAAAAGAAGAGTTGCATCACGTCGGCCATATAAAGAAAATCTTTGCTGCCCACGGTTTCCCGGATGGAATGCATGGCCAGGCTCGGCACACCGACATCAACGGTTTTTATCCCTGTTGCTGCTGCAGTGAGCGGCCCTATGGTCGAACCGCAGGCCATGTCATTACGCATGACAAAGTCCTGGGCATCCGTCCCGGCACGTCTACAGAGTGCGCGAAAGAATCCGCCGGTAACGGTATCCGTGGCATAGCGTTGATTTGCATTCCATTTAATCACCGGCCCTTTATTAAGCAGGGGCAGGTGTTCCTGATCATATTTTTCCATGAAATTTGGATGCGCGCCATGGGCATTATCCACGGATATGAGCAGTGAGCGGGCCAGCATCTGCTGCCGTTTGACGCTATCGGGCTGCAGACGCTTAAGCAGTATGGACAGAAACGGCCCCTGGGCGCCGACTGCCGACACGCTGCCCACCTCTTCATGGGGATTCAGCACGACCAGGGAGTCCAGGCTTTCCGGCGCATGGATAAGGGCATCAATCAGAGTAAAACAGGAAAGCAGGTTATCCATGCGGGCGCCGGTAAAAAAATCCCCGTGTAAACCGATTTGGGCCGGTTGTTGGGTATCATAGAAGAAGAGATCATGGCCGACGATCTCTTTGACGCCGGCCTTTGGATGTTCTTGTGTTATTTGTTGCCTGAGAATATCGGTGAAATCGCATTCATCCTCCGAGGCCGCCAGCAGAGGGACAAGATCAGTCTGTTTGTTGATCGTTTTTTTGCTGTTGGCCTCTCTGTCCAGATGGATAGCCAGGCTGGGGATAATGGCTATCGGCCGCTGAAAGTTAATGAGTCCGCTGTGCAGCTCTCCTTTTTCGTCCAGCCAGGAAAGACGTCCGGCAAGGGAAAGATCACGGTCAAACCAGGTTGAAAGCAGGGCGCCGCCATAGACCTCGACCACCAGTTGCAAAATATTATTTTTTTGTCGGGTAGGATTGGGCTTGAGTTTCAGGCAGGGGCTGTCGGTATGTGCTCCGGCAAGTCTCAGGCCGCTGACCGCAAGGGGTGTTCCGCTTATGGTGAAAGCAGCCAGGGCGGAATGGTTGCCGACGACATAATAATTACCGGGGCCAGGCGTTGTCCAATCGTCTTCGATCCGAAGCTGCGAAAAACCATTTTTCTGCAACAGAGCGATTAGCTGCCTGGTCGCATGCAAGGGCGTTGGTGAGTGGGAAATGAAATCAAGCAGTTGATCAATTTTCGGGGAATGCACCATATTTTTTTGTTCCCTACTTTTTTCTTTTGTTTTCTTTTTGATTACGGGTGTATATATACATTAGCGTGACAATCCCCGCAATGCAAACCAACTCTGACAATTTTTTACCCGCATATTTTGCAAAGGTCGTCGCGAAAGGCCTGAAAATGCCATGAATGCAGATAGCGAACGAAGTGAGACCTTCGAGGAACAGCATAAAAAGGACCGCAGACATATTGAAATATTTCGAGGAATCCTTTTTACGCTGTAACGCAGCAAGCATGGTGTTTTCAGGCCTTGCAGCAGATCGCTTGTGAAATATGCGGGTTAACCGAACCCATAGAGAAAAAAAAATGTTTAATGCTGAACAACTCCTTGGCAAGATAGTTCGAGAAACACTTGGCAATACCGGAGGCGGCTCCGGCCTGATGAATTCGTTGGGATCAGGAGCAGGCCTGATGACGGTTATCGGCCTTGGCGTCGGAGCCTATGAAATTTTATCGGAACAAAAAAACCAGGCCTCAAAGGGAGGCGCCACTCCTCCTCCCCCGCCCATACCGGGTCAGGCCTCTGCGCCACCTCCACCTCCTCCCGGCGTCGGTCGTGCTCCTGCGCCTCCAGCTGATCAACCCGTCCGGACGGAGAAACAAAAACAGGAGTTAGCGCCCGAGGAACTTGCCAAACGAATGATTCAAGCCATGATTGGTGCCGCTCATGCCGACGGAACCCTGGATGAGGAAGAGGAGCAGGCCATTTTGGACAAACTGCGCGACGCAGAATTGAGCGGCGAGGAAAAAAAGTTTCTCCTTGATGAACTGCGCCATCCCCGGACAATTGACGAACTCACCAGTGGCATTACCGACCCGGCATCGGCAAAGACCATGTATCTTCTGGCGGCCGGAGCCATCACCGTGGATACAGAGCCCGAGCGGCAATGGCTGGATGAACTCGGAAATTCCCTCGGCCTCAGCGTGGCAGTGCGAACCTTTCTTGAAGAACAGGCAGGGACGACCGCATAGGCCCGTCCCCGACATTGACGGGATGCCTGTTTGAAACAGAAGGTTGTGCCTGCCGTAATTGAAAACGTGTTCGGTTGCTGGTTTTATCGTTCAAACATGGAGGCTATGCCGCCGATAACCGATCCTTCGCCGACGGTCTGGCCGCCCGTCTGGGGTGCTGCCTGGTATATACGTCCGGCCAGTCTGGAGAAGGGCAGGGACTGGAGCCAGACATGGCCGGGACCCTGCAGGGTGGCAAAGAAAAAACTCTCGCCACCGAAGATTGCTGATTTGACATTGCCGACATATTCAATGTCATAATGCACCGTCCGGGTCAGGGCGACCAGACAGCCGGTATCAACCCGCAACACCTCACCGGCGCCCAGTTCTTTTTCAACAATGGTCCCACCGGCATGGACAAAGGTAAGGCCGTCGCCATCGAGTTGCTGCATGATGAACCCCTCTCCACCAAACAGGGCGGCCCCTATTTTTTTCTGGAAAGCCACGCCAATGGAAACTCCCTTGGCCGCACAGAGGAATGCATCTTTCTGGCAGATAATGCGGCCATCGTATTTTTTCAGATCCAGGGGGATGATCTTGCCGGGGTAGGGGGCGGCAAAGGCGGCCTTGCCCTTTCCCGTGCCGGTATGGGTGAACATGGTGATAAACAACCCCTCCCCGGAAATCAATCGTTTACCGGCCCCTAACATTTTATCAAAAAATCCGCCGGACTGAGAACTCTGGGAACCATCGCCGAAGATGGTATCCATAGTTATGCCGTCAGTCATGTACATCATTGCTCCGGCCTCGGCGACAACGCTCTCTTCCGGGTCAAGTTCTATTTCAACAAACTGCATCTCATGCCCGAAGATTTCATAATCAATCTCATGGGCCTGTTGACCGGAAACAGGTGGTGGATTACCTGTAGCTGCAGCAGGGCTGTTCAATTCGGCTACTTCAGAGGCCGGCTGCCAGTCGGCAAATCCCTCACGCCAGACAAGGGTTGATCCGGAATACCGGCCCGATGCAATGGCGGCTGCAAGTTGGGCGGTTGAGAGCGGACCTATGGATTTTCCGTCAACAGCGACATACCAGGTGGACATATGATTACCTCTTTATTGGTCAATGGATTACAAGGTATAGTTCAGGAAAGGAGTAAAAATTGTTATCTGTGGTATACAGTTTTTTCCCTGGTTGAGAAAAGAAAAAAATGAACAATGGCAAAAAACATATCCTGCTTATCGAGCCCTATTACGGCGGCTCGCATAAGGCTTTTCTTGACGGCATGCAGGAACATATTGATCTTGCGTTTACACTGCTCACACTGCCTGCCCGGAAATGGAAAATGCGCATGCAGACCGCTGCACCCTGGATGGCCGAACAGATAGCCCGTCTTTATCGGCAGGGAAAGGTGTTTGACGCCGTCCTCTGTTCCACCTTTCTTGATGTCGCCGTCCTGCGCAGCCTGCTGGCAACCAAAGGAATCAGGGTTCCGGTCGCCGTCTATTTTCATGAAAATCAGTTTGCTTACCCTGGGAGAATCAAGGATCCAGCCTCTTTCCAGTTCACCAACATCAACTGGACCACTGCCCTGACCGCTGACCGCCTCTTCTTTAACAGTTCATTTAACTTTGAATCATTTCTTGCTGGAATAAAGCTATTTTTAAAGAAGGTATCCGGTGTAGATTTGGGGTTTTGCCTGGACTCGATCAGGCAAAAATCGAGTGTCCTGTATCCAGGCATAGATTTTTCCGCCATTGACCGGAACCTCTTTGTAAACAGCAGGGATGACAGACCTGTTATTGTCTGGAATCACCGCTGGGAACATGACAAGGACCCGGAAACATTTTTTTCTGCTTTGTTAGAGTTGCAAAAAGAAGGTGTAGATTTCAGATTGATTGTTCTTGGCCAGCATTTTGACCGGAGGCCGAAAATATTTTCCCTGGCGGAGGAACAACTGCGCAGAGACAAGAGAATTATTCATTTCGGCTACGCATCAAGTCGTGACCAGTATGCGCGCCTGCTCTGCCAGGGTGATCTTGTCGTGTCTACTGCTCTCCATGAATTTTTCGGTATTTCCATGCTGGAAGGGGTGCGGGCAGGATGCAGGCCCCTGGTTCCGGACGATCTTTCCTATCCCGAATTATATCCAAAAAAATTTCGGTACAGCAGGAAGTCTTTTGCCGGGAGTTTACGTCAAGCACTGGCGGAAACCGCAACCAACCGGAGAGAGGATTACCAGCATCTTGCCGAATCCTTTTCATGGCCACTGGTCGCTGATACGTATCAACAGCACCTGCAGGAGCTCTGTCGGCACAAAATTCGGTGAAATGGTTATTTTTTTCGAACAAATCCGCATGAATGCAATAATAAGGTTGCTCTTCGGGAAACAACGGGCATGGAGTTCTCTCCTCATAGCCCCAGAGTTGCATGCAGTGCTCTGACCTTGCCATACCGTGTGCTATTCCAGCAAGGCAGCCTTGAGCATTGATTGAGTATCCGTCCTGCGCCCCCTGAACCCGAAGATATATCCATCATGCATTGTTTATAGGACAAAAAATTTGTGTCACGCCCTGTGGAGCCACCAATATGAAATCCAAAGCAGAGCGATTTTGTCGATCAATGGTTATTGCAGGCGGCAAAGTAACGGATTTGTCTCTTGCCGGATGGCATTAACTTCCGGCAAGCAAGTGGTTCTAAGAATTAGCCCTTTTTCAATATTCTTGTTTTGCTCAAAAATATGTTTGGCCCTTTACTCTCTACAAATCCAGCATTTTCGGCTTTCTTAACAGTTTCTTCAAATGCTGATCTTGACACATGAAACGGAGGCTCTACGAGTAGAACTTGTCCGTTTGGATTTAGTCGTGATCCTATCTCATTAAAAAAATATTCCTGATTTGGAATTTCGTGAACTATATAGAATAACAGGACAAAATCAACATGTTCCGACACGCCTATTATGTTCTGTTCACACTTGGTAAGGATGATCCGTTTTTCAAGTTCTGTTCCTGTAATTTTGTCACTTACTTTCTGAAGCATCTCTTCCTGTAAATCAGAAGCAATGACACGACCGGATTTGCCAACCATTAGAGCCATGTCAACAGAGAAAAAACCCGGCCCACATCCGACGTCAAGAACAGTCATTCCTTCTTTGATAAACGGCTTCAGTATTTTTTGAGGGTTTTGCAGCCATCTTCTTAATTTATTATCTAAAATCCCTGCCCGTTCAACCGGGCATACACGATTATTATTATTGCTCACTCTGTCATTTTCCTTTTGTGGATAAATACTCCGCATACCCGGATGGCAATGGAGCGCAGAGGAATTATTGGTCCGAGTAAATATGGTTGATCGGTACTCATTGCCTTCTTTCAAATCCTTCAACTACGGACATGTACTTTTCGTGAATCATCTTTTGATCAAACTCCAGGAACTCTGCCAGCATGGCCTGGTCTTCCGTCTCTATGAAGTAGGCTCTGGTTGCAGGAAAAAACACCTTATCTTCTTTCTCGATATGCTTCGGGTAGAACTCAATAATGGTTTGAAGTTTCTCGATAATGTCGGACAAGGCAGTTTTATCACCATTCCGGTAACGAGTGTTGGCGCCAACAAGGGCTTTGGTTGTCCGGCGACCAAACGCATGTTCTTCAAGCAATTCATTCATTACTCGCTGGTCTTCAGCGGACAATGGTTTGTTCTTTAATTCCCGAAAAAAAATTTCTTCCTCCTTACCATGATGCGTCCGATCGGCATATACCCGGATAAAATCAACGGCTATATCCACGAATACCGGGTCCACCTCGTGTTTCAGTTCTATTTTTGATACTGCAGCTTTGATGACCGAGAGCATCCGCTCAATCAGGCGATGTTCTATCATAAGTTGACCACGTGCCTGCATGTTTGGCGCCTCCTTACCTCTATTATATTCGCGAACGGTCGGTATCTCAGGATTCAAGCAAATTAGCCATCCTGCAAGGCCACCAATATGGAACCCAGGCCGGAGCGATTTTACCGATCAATGGTTATTGCCGGCGGCAAAGTAACTGATTTGTCTCTCCCGGAACCCTTATCTCTTGACCACACTGGTCTTCAGAGTATTGATCGGCATTGCTCTATTTTACATTGATTGTATGTTGAATGCGAACAATAACGAATACGGCCGGTTTGACAGGTGTGTCAACTGACTGATCACTTTTCCGCCACTCACAGCATGTACATTATAATGTACCTCTTATAGTGATTTTTTAATGTCCTAAAAGCTATACCGCAGGCCAAGCAGCAAGTTGTCTCAGGCCGGTACAAGTCCGCTCCGGATTGAATTCCGTCGAAAAGAAAACAGGTAGGAGAGAGGTGTTTTTCTGGACAAAACCGCATGTATCCGATAGGTTGGGGCTCCGGAAAAATTAATTTATTTTCTCAGGTTGCACACTGATTTTTTCCCGGCCATCCTGGAAAAATACCGGAATATCCAAGTAAACTGAACAGAGAAAAAAGCAGAAAAAATGTCAAAAAATATAATTCTTATCGGTTTTATGGGGGTGGGCAAGGGAAGAACAGCGCGGATGCTTGCCCAAAAAACCGGCTGCTATACGGTCGATACCGATGATCTGATTGAGACCATGGTCAAGATGAAAATTCGTGATATCTTTGCCGATCACGGAGAACCGTTTTTTCGAGATCTGGAACAACAGACCGCTGATTGGCTGAGAAAAAACGTCAAACACACCATCGTCTCCACCGGCGGCGGCTTTTTTCAGGTCAAAAAACTGCATAAACTCGGCCTGGTTGTCTACCTGCATTCAAGCGTTGAGGCCATACTGGAATCCATTAGCCGGCATCCGCATGCAAAGAAAAAAATTAAAAAACGTCCCCTGTTGCAGGATCTTGATCAGGCAAAATCATTGTATGCCGACCGGCTGCCCCGGTATCGAAAAGCGGCCGACATTGAAATAGATGTACAGGGACGGGAGATTGAAGAAGTGGCCAAAGAAATTGTTGCCCGGTTAGAGAAAAAATAGGTTTTGGCCATGGACCAGAAAGAGGAAAGTCAGACCGGACGGGATGCTGAGCGCGATGCCTGGCTGACAAATTTTTACACGGAAAATCATCTGGCCTATGAAGCATTCCCGGACAAAGTCGCCTCTCCGGAGCAGCTCAACTTTATCGTCCACATGGACGGAGAGAAAAATTATTACCCATGTTCCGACGAACTCTTTTCCGCCATCATTGAAAAACGTGGCGATATACTGTTGTCTGCGGCTTATGGTGAAATATGGGATCGGATAGAGGAACTGGTTTCCCAGGCTGTTCTTGACACATACAGGCGCAGGTACATGCTCAGCCTGCTGTCCATTAAATATCAACATGAAATCACCTCCCGGGTGCTGCTGCCCACACGTCTTGAAAAACGGCTCCTTGGCATCTTTACCACAATCTCTGAAATCAACCGGCCCCTTGCCCGGGTGCGTGAACGTGAGAATATGCAGACGGCTCGCTTTCTTGCCTCAAAAGAATTCCGCGACGCCTTTGTCTCCAGGCAGGGTTTACAGCTTGATGATCATTCCACCTTAAACGATATTGACCTGCAGGTTCACCTGTTAAAGCTGCAGCGGCTGCTGCTCCTGTCAACCGTTCGCGCCATCCGGCAGGGCAGTACGGACATAGGAGAAGTTCGCGCAATAATGAACAAAACCATATCAGGTGACGGCTGGCAGTGGTTTTCCGATAAGCTGCGGCAGATTCTTCTTTCCAGTAAGAGGGCCTACCTGCTCTGGATCGCCGGTCAGTCAGGTGAAATTGTCTTTGATCTCGCTATTATTCGCCTGTTGATGAATCTTGGTATCAAGGTTATTTTAGCGGTGAAGCAGGATTTTTTTTACCGGCGGATTTCCTATGGTGATATTCTTGAAGATCCCGTGCTGGAAAAGGCCCTGGCCGGGGCAACCCTGATAAGCGATGCGGCAATTTCCAAAAACGAGCTGCTTCGCCTCCTGCACGAGGACAACAAATTATTGGTCATTTCCGACGGCACCGGTGAACGGTTTAATCCGTTGCGCACCTCGATCACCTTTGCCCGGTCCTTTAAGGAGGCTGATCTTGTCATCAACCGGTGCAACGGAAACGGAGTATGTATCAATAATCATTTTCAGTTTACCAGAGACATGATTTCTTTTGTCAGAGAGGAAGAGGGCGGCATCAGTGTGACCCTGAAAAAACATCACCCGGCCGTTATACGTTTTTCCGAGTCAGATCTCAGGGCCAAGGCTCAATATCTGATTAATATGGCAAAAAAGGAAAAGCAGCAGGGCAAAAAGATCATGTTTTATTCCGCCATTGTCGGCTCGATTCCCGGCCAGTTGGCCATGGCCAAGAAAATTCTTAATGTTTTTGTTGATCATCTTCGTTCAACTATCGATGATATCGTTATTATAAATCCAGGCGAATATTTTGAAGAAGGTATGGATGCCGATGATATCATGTACATGTGGGAAATTTTTCAACGTTCCGGCGTCATTGATATCTGGCGTTTTCAGACGGTTGGTGATATTGAAAAAGCCTTTGAGCTGATGGGGGAAAAGGTCCCGCCGGAATGGATCGGTAAAGATGCTACCTATTCAACAGGCTGTACCAAGGAAATGGAAATCGCCATGGATATCCAGAAAAAATATCCTGAAATGCAGCTGATCGGGCCTTCCTGGGAAAAATTTCAGCGGCGCAATGAATACGGGGTCGGCAAACTCTATGACCGTGCCCTGGCCGACGGTGTGTAAAAACGGCCATGCCTCTGCACCTGCATTTTATCCGGCACGGAAGGACGACTGCGCCCAGCGGGGCTCTGCTTGGCACAACCGAGGCCCCACTCTCTAAAAAAGGGCGCCTGCAATGTACAAGGCTTGGCGCCCGATTGCCGAAAGACTTACCCTGCTTATGCAGCCCCATGCTTCGGACTACTCAGACTCAGGAGGAGTTGACGGAGCAGGGCGTGGTCTCCAGTGTTGTTTTTGATGACCGGCTCCGGGAAATTGATTTCGGCCGTTGGGAGATGAAGACCTTTACCGAGCTGGTGGAACAAGGGGCTGATATTTCCTCCTGGCAGGAATATCATCATTTTTGTTTTCCCGGCGGCGAATCCATAGCTGATTTTGTCACCAGGCTGCAGACCCTTGCCGATGATTGGCGGCATCAGGCGGAAAAAGACAAGGACCGGCAACTCCTTATCGTCAGCCATGGGGGAGTCATCAGAATCATGCTCTGCCTGCTGCTTGGGATTGACCATAAAAACTACCTGCTTTTTGATATCGGGTACGGCTCCTGGACAACGGTTTCCCTGCACTCACAAGGTGGCGTCTTAACCGGTTTGAATCGATGAGGTAATCGTAAGCAGTTACAGGCAATCTACAGGTTCATCAATCCATGGCTGAAAAAAAAGGAACGAAAAATGCGCTTATTCTGGTCACTGGTGGCTGCAGGTCCGGAAAATCAGATTTTGCGCAACAGGTTGCTGAGGGTATTGACGGGCCGCACCTGTTCATTGCCACCTGTCCCTGCACGGACAAAGAAATGGCGGACCGTATTCGCCTGCATCAGGAAGCCCGTCTGCAGACTGGATGGCAGACGATTGAAGAACAAATTTCGCCGGAAAACAGTATTCGACAGGCGGAGCAGGGCACAACCATCGTGATTGACTGTCTGACCCTGTGGATCAATAATCTGCTTTTTGATGCTGATAACAGAGGGGAATTACTAACGGAACAGGAACTCATCCCGCGTGTCAATGACCTTGCCCATGCTGCAGGGCAGCACTACGGGACCATTATTATGGTCACTGGTGAGGTGGGGCAGGGGATTGTTCCGGAGAATAAGCTTGTGCGTAGATATAGGGATCTTGTCGGGCGTTGTAACCGCTGTGTGGCGGTTGTTGCCGACCAGGTCTTTCTCGTGAGTTGCGGTATTCCGCTCCAGCTTAAATAAATACGGTTGGCCGGCCGCTTTTACAAAAAATCGAGCGGGAAATTTGCCGGGCTTTAATAGTGGTAACGGAGTTGGAGAATAAAAACAGCAGCATTGTCAACTTTGTAAACAATACGGTGTTTATCTGTAATGCGTCGTGACCAGTACCCGGAAAGGGCATGTTTCAAAGGTTCCGGTTTTCCAATACCTTCATAGGGTACACGTTGGATATGACGAATAAGCAAATTAATTCTTTTTACTATTTTTTTATCCGTTCGTTGCCAATAGAGGTAATCATCCCAGGAATTTTTTGTAAAAATGAGTTTCAATCAATGAGCTCCTGTTCAACACCATGACCGGATTCAATTTTATCGATGGATTCAAGCAGTCGTCGGGCATTTTTTGGGCTTCTTAATAAATAAGCCGTCTCTTCAAGAGATTGATAATCTTCAAGAGAAAGCATTATAACCGGCTGAGCCATTTTTCGAGTGATAATGACAGGGGCGTGGTCATCACAAACCTTACGCATTGTTTGAGCAAGATTTCCCCGTGCCGAAGTATATGTAATAGTCTCCATTGTATCCTCCCTTGTTTATGTACATGTACATTTTAATGTACTACAGAGAGGATCCTAAATCAAGGGATCCCTGGAAAATGGCGCCTGACAGTGTATTTCGAGATTCGATTCTTAAAAGGACAAGAAATTTTAAAAGGACAAGAATTGATAGGGAATCAGGAAAAAAGAAAGTATAACGAAAATATAAATGGAAATTGCAAATGAAACCAATAACGCAAAAAGAACATTCGTTTTTAGATACCGTCGTCAAAGAGATATTTCCCCAGGATACAAGCTATCGCGAGCAGGCGACCGCCCATCTTGAACAGTTAACCATGCCTCACTGGGCCCTCGGTGATCTGATGGATCTTGCCGTTGATCTTGCCGGAATGACCCGTTCCCTCAAACCGCCGGTTGAAAGGAAAACCGTTGTCGTCATGGTCGGTGACCATGGAGTGACCGAAGAAGGCGTATCCAAATATCCCTCCGAAGTCACGGCCCAGATGGTGTATAATTTTGTGGCCGGTGGCGCCGGCATCAACGCCTTGGCCAAACAGGCCGGGGCAAAGGTTGAAGTTGTGGACATGGGCACGGCCGCCGACCTGGACGACCTGGTAAGTAAGGGGGTTATCCGGTCAAAAAAGATAGCTTTCGGTACTAACAATATTGCCAAAGGACCGGCCATGAGCAGGACGCATGCGGTCCTGGCCGTTGAAGCCGGTATTGAAGTGGCCTATGCCTTGGCCGACCAGGTGGATATCTTTGCCACCGGCGATATGGGGATCGGCAACACCACTCCATCTACCGCCATTGCCGCAGTCCTGACCGGAAGTTCGGTACGAGATCTGACGGGCAGGGGAACAGGACTTGATGATGGCGAGTTAGAACGAAAAATCAAAATTATAGAGAAAATACTCGAAGTGAACCATCCGGATAAGGATGATGCTCTGGATGTACTGGCCAAGGTCGGCGGTTTTGAAATCGGCGGAATCGCCGGTTTGATTCTCGGCGCTGCCGCCCGGCGAAAACCTGTTGTTGTCGACGGATTTATTTCAACCGCCGGCGCCCTTATTGCCCAGGGTATCGAACCCTTTACCCGCGACTATATTATATGCGCCCACCGCAGTATGGAACCCGGGCACCGGGCCATGCAGGAAAAGCTGGGGAAAAAACCGCTGCTGGATCTCAACCTGCGTCTTGGCGAGGGCACCGGCGCCGCCCTTTCTCTGAATCTTGTGGAGGCTTCCAGGGCGATTTTGACCGAGGTAGCCACCTTTGCCGATGCAGGCGTGACCGGAACACCGGAGTAGCGGGTTTTCTTTTGGCACCCCTTATCGCCGCCATCCGTTTTTTGACCGTTTTTCCGTTACCCGGTACCTATGGGAGCGGATCTGATGATCTGGCCGCTTCCATACCTTTTTTTCCTGTCGTCGGCCTGGTCCTGGGAGCACTGGCTTCCCTGCTTGGCCTGCTCTTCTGGAGTCTGTTGCCGCCTCTGGTGGCCGCAACGCTGACCACCTTTGTGCTGCTTGCTGTTTCCGGTGGATTTCACTTAGACGGTCTTGCCGATACTGCGGACGGTTTTTTCAGCGCCCGACCCAGGGAACGGATTCTTGCAATTATGCGGGATTCCCATATTGGTGCCATGGGGGTTATTGCCCTGATAATGGTCCTGTTGCTGAAATTCTCCGCTCTTGCCACCCTTGATCGGCCGGGGGCGGTGCGTGCCGTCTTTCTGATGCCCATTGCCGGCAGGTGCGCTATTGTCATTTTCATGGCCCTGCTTCCCTATGCCCGTTCTGAGGGCGGATTGGCAACACTTTTTTACTCCAGGCGCTCCCGTCTTGCCGGGATCTGGGCCTTTGTGTTTTTCGGAGTGACGGCCATGTTCACAGGAGGCATGACAGGTGTCCTGTTGATCCTTATCTTTGCGGCAATTATCGTGGCCTTTGCCTGGATGTGTAAACGGAAAATTAACGGGGCAACCGGCGATACCCTGGGCGCAATCTGTGAACTCAGTGAAGCCGGTGTCGCCCTTGCCGTATCACTGGCATACTGGAGTCATTGATGAGCGGACATGGCGGCAATATCCGGCACCTTGCCCGAGAAATCGGCTGCCGCCCGGAGGAGCTTATCGATTTCAGCGCCAATATAAATCCGCTTGGACCGCCGCATTTTCTCTCCGGCCTGATTATCGACCATATCCCTGATCTCATCCACTATCCCGATCCTTGCAGCGCCGGTCTGACGGAAAAGATAGCCGCCTTTTTTTCCCTGGACCCGCAACAGGTTGTCGCTGGCAACGGCACCTCTGATATTCTCTTTCAGATTCCCTCAATTCTGCAGCCGAAGCGAGCGCTTATCGGTGTGCCGTCCTATATTGATTACGAAACAGCATGCAGCAAGGCGACCATTGATATTGCATATTTTCCCCTGAAAAGTGGGGATGGCTTTCAGCCGGACCTTGAACAATTGTCCGATTCTATCAGGCCGGGAGATCTCATCATCCTCGGGCAGCCCAATAATCCCACCGGCCAACTGATTGATCGTGATCGGTTACTTGCCCTTATCCGCAACCATGCCGATGCCTGGTTTCTGATTGACGAGGCCTTTGCCGGTTTCATCCCCTCTTATCAGAGTATTGCCGGTTGTGCCGACAACCTGCTTGTTCTCTATTCCCTGACCAAAATTTTTGCCGTCCCCGGTCTGCGCCTCGGGTTTGTCGCCGCCTCTGCCGACTTGTGCCGACGATTGCGGGAAAACAGCGCTCCCTGGCGGGTGAATACCCTTGCTCAGGTGGTCGGCGAGGCATGTCTGTCTACATCCGACATCGGATCATTTGCCTTTTCACCACACCGGTATCTTGAACAAAGTTACCGACTGATTACGCAGGAACGGGCATTTCTTACCACTTCCCTGTCTGCATTGCCTGATCTTTTTTCCTTTCCCTCATCCGTAAATTTCCTTCTTCTCCGGTCGGAAAACAAAAAAATTTCAGGAACAATACTTGCTGAAATTCTGCTGAGCGATCACCATATCGCCATCCGGCCCTGTGGTGATTATCAAAATCTTGATAATCGATATTTTCGCATAGCCGTCAGGACACGAACAGACAACGAACAGTTGATTCAGGCCCTGCAGCAGGTCCTGCTTTCTCCTGCCGGAGCAAAAAAAGAGAGCAGACCAGGCGTAAGTGAAAAAAAGAATGTTCGGGAAGAAAAGAATAACCTGGTGATACAAAAGAAAAAACCTGCCCTGATGCTGTTGGGAACCGGTTCTGATGTGGGCAAAAGCGTTCTTGTGGCTGCGCTTGGGCGCATACTTCTTCAGGATGGCGTTCGGGTTGCCCCGTTCAAGGCCCAGAATATGTCGCTCAATTCCTATGTGACCAGAGACGGAGGCGAAATGGGAAGGGCACAGGTCGTCCAGGCCCAGGCCTGTCGGCTGGATCCGGACGTGCGGATGAATCCCATTCTCCTCAAACCCAATTCAGATGTCGGCAGTCAGATTATCGTGCTTGGCAGACCGGTCGGCAATATGAACGTCC
The DNA here is from genome assembly GCA_015493715.1 of Desulfobulbaceae bacterium. Taxonomy (GTDB): domain Bacteria; phylum Desulfobacterota; class Desulfobulbia; order Desulfobulbales; family Desulfobulbaceae; genus DRLX01. The sequence continues at coordinate 1,533 of WGCP01000372.1, read as the reverse complement.
GGGACTATGTGCGTTACAAAAAAACCGCCTGGCAGAAGGTGTGTACGGCCTATGACAGCCTGGCCTCCGAACATGATGTACTACTTTTGGAAGGGGCGGGCAGTCCGGGCGAGGTCAATCTGAAATCCCATGATATCGTCAATACACGCATGGCCGGACATGCCGGCGCTGGAGCGCTCCTGGTCGGCGATATCGACCGTGGCGGTGTCTATGCCTCTTTTATCGGCCACCTCGCCGTTATGGACCCCTGGGAGCGGGCCTTGCTGGCAGGGTTTGTGGTCAACCGATTCCGGGGTGACGAGCGGCTCCTTGGTGATGCCCATGCTTACCTGTTGGACCATACGGGCAAACCGGTCTACGGGGTAATACCCTTTATCCGTGACCTTGGCCTTCCCCAGGAGGATTCGGTGGGCTTTAAGGCCGGTCTTTTCAGCAGTACACGGCCGGATTGCACGCATGTGGAGGTGGTCCTGATCGACCTGCCCCATATTTCAAATTTTACCGACATTGAACCCCTGTTGATGGAAGAGGATGTCTTTGTCCGCATCGTTTCCAATGTTCCGGATCTCGGCCATCCTGATGCGATCATTCTGCCGGGCAGCAAAAATGTAGCCGCTGATCTGGCCTTTCTCCGCAGCAGCGGACTTGATCAGGCAATTGTCCAGGCAGCAAACAACGACAGCGAAATTGTCGGCATCTGCGGAGGATTTCAGCTCCTCGGACGCAGGATGACCGACCCGCACGGCCTGGAGAGCACCTCCTGCGAGTCATGTGCCGGACTTGGCCTGCTCAATATGGACACCGAGCTTGCCGCTGAAAAAACACTGACCCGAAAGCAGGGCACGCATCTGGCTTCCGGCTGTACCGTGCACGGCTATGAGATTCATCACGGGATCAGTTCCGGTGATGGTGCAATTGTGTTGCGTTTTGATGATGGCTCTGCGTGCGGGCTTGCCGGCGGCGATGGGATATGGGGAACCTATCTGCATGGGATCTTTGATGCCGATGGCTTCCGCCGCTGGTGGATCAACCGGTTACGCAGGAAAAAAGGATGTGATGTGCGTGCCGATGGCGGAGCGGTTTATGACCTGGAACCGGCCCTTGACCGGTTAGCCGATCTGGTCCGCGCGCAGCTTGACATGGACCGGGTGTATCAACTCTTGGGCCTGTAAAGTGAGGGGGTTTTTACATTTTATTTTCGGCGGATTCCCATTAACGGCGCATACATTTCTTCCCGGGCTTTGGCTTGCCCTTGCCCTGGATTTTTTATTTGGTGATCCGCGTCACCTGCCGCATCCGGTGATGCTGATTGCCGAACTGGCCAAAGCACTTGAATCGTTTTTTCGAAGAAAGTTTTTCCAAAACATGCGTATCTCTCTGCGCAGGGCAGGGCAACTCACAGTTGTAACAACTCTTGTCGGCGTCTCCGCCTGCCTTGCTCTTATATTTCTTTTACTCTGGATGGTATCGCCGTTTTTTCTTTTTGTCGGTTCCGTCCTGCTCCTGTACACAACCATTGCTCTGCGAAGTCTT